>JACQNR010000120.1 GCA_016202975.1 Acidobacteriota bacterium | reverse complement strand
TCTGGGACATGAAGACTTCCGATTCGTTGAAGGGGAAAGTCTCGCGCAGGCTGGCGAAGCGGAACGACCCGACATCGCCCCCGTACGCCCAGAACTGCCCGTAGGGATAGAATAGCTCCTTTTGCCGCACCGCGCCGCTCCAGTCGGTGATCATGCTGGTCGACCCCAGCGCGTTGGCGTGGAAGAAATACGTCTCGGCGGGCCACTCTCCATTGGGCGAAACGCCAATATACTTGGCAATCGGGCGACCGTTCAGGTTGAAGTACTGGTTCGCCCAGTCGTTCCACGGCACCGGCATGAAGTCGCCCAGCTCCGAACCGTCGGGATGATACAGCCAGTCGATCTCGCCCCCCGGCCAGGTGTGGTCCACTCGCTGCCCCAGCGCGTTATAAACGTCCGGCGACGGCGAGTGGTGCATAAAACCCGTAGTTTGGGGCGTGCGCGTTGAAGAGCAGTTCACATCGAAACAACGATTCCCGCGTAGCCCACAACACTGGAGCGGTCGCCGCTCGCGTCGGCGGAGGTGGCGTACTGGATGAGTTCGGCTTTCGTGGCGCCCAGCTCGCACGCGCAGGTGAGCATGGCAATGGCGGGGCCGTAGCCGCACATGGAAATATCTTCGTTGCGGATGACGTCGTAGAGTCCCTTGGGGTCAAGGTCGAGAATTCTATCAATCGCCTTGCGGTCTTTGACGCGGGTCACGTTGTCGGGTTCGTAATGGTTCATGTCACTTGAGGCGACAACCAGCAGTGGCTGGCTCTGCGCCCGCGCCGCCTGCGCGAGTCCCCTCCCCAGCGCTTCGAGGCTCGCGAAGCCGCCCACGCCAATCGCAATCGGGACAAAGCTAAAGCCTGCGGCCACCTTCTGCAGGAATGGCAACTGGACTTCCAGCGAATGCTCATGCGCGTGCGCGGCCTCATCGTCCATCACCAGGTGGCAAGCGCGCTTGACGATTTTGGCGAGCGCCGCGTCAACGGGAACGTTGCCGAGCGGTGTCATCCAACTGCCGCTGGACACAGTGGCAAGCGGCGCGCCTCGCCCCGTGTGATTGGGTCCAAGGATGATGTAGGAGGTGCGTTGCGGGAGGCGGCGATAGACGGCGCCTGCCACCTGGCCCGAGTACATGTATCCCGCGTGCGGAACCACGCAGCCCAGGGCGCTATCGATGGTCGCGGGTGAGGCCGGTTTCGGCCCGAGGTACTTGTCGAGATCGCGCGCCAGCGCCTCCGCTCGGGCAGGGTAGAATCGCCCCGCGACCGCTGGAGGGCGTACGGTTGGGGGTTGCATAAGGCGAATGCTAAGCCCCGGTCGGGGCGAAGTCAAGCAGCGGGGACTGCTGCGCGGGGCTCTGACTACCCCGTTCGGGGGGGGCCGGCGTCTTTGTCAGCAAACGGCTTCGCCGCTCATCGAGCGGCGCTTCGACAGCACCTGGACGTGCTCAACCGGACTTGGGCGGAGTATTCCGCGCCTCCTCATCAATACTGATGCGGAGCGCGCGGAGAAATTGCGTGTCTTGATTGGTCAATTGAAATTCTGTTTCACTCAACTCCGCTCTGGGAATTTCCTGCGAAGCGCCCGCTTCGGTCTGGCCGCGGCGATTGAACCCGACCGTCACTTCCAGCACCAGAAACAAGTCGTAACCCGCGGCACGAATGCGCCCCATCACCTCCGCAATGCCTGGGGATTCAGCCAGCGAGTCGTTGATGGCGTGGCCGAGTTCCTGAACGAGCTGCTTGAACTGCGCGTCGAGTTCCAAATTTCACCTGCTTTCTGCTCCGCTCAAATTCTAAGTTTCCGCGAAAAACAGTGTCAAGGAGAAAGGGTGACGCCCCGGCCGCTTCCCCCGCCCCTGCCTCGCGTGTAGCGCTGGTATAATCGCGTGACGCCGCCGCGCGCGCCGGCCCCAGGCGGTCGCGACGGGCGCAGTCCCAGCGTGCAAATCCAGGCTAAGGAGAAAACTGTGTTCAAGGAATTCAAAGAATTCGCGATGCGCGGCAGCGTTCTCGACTTGGCCGTGGGCATCATCATTGGCGGGGCGTTCGGAAAGATCATCACTTCGTTCGTCGGAGACATACTAATGCCTCCCATCGGACTGCTCCTCGGAAAAGTGGATTTTTCCAACATGTTCCTGACTCTCGGCGAGGGGGCATTTACCAAGCTCGCCGATGCGAAGGCCGCGGGTGTGCCAACCATCAATTACGGCCTGTTTGTAAACACCCTAATCGATTTCCTGATCGTCTCCTTCGCGATCTTCCTGCTCATCCGAGAAGTCAACCGATTGAAGCGCGAGCCTGCTCGCGCGCCCGCCGCGCCCACGACCAAGGACTGCCCGCATTGCTTCACTGCGATCGCCATCAAGGCCACACGCTGCCCCGCTTGCACGTCGGAGCTCAAGCCGGCGTGAGGTTGGAGTCAGTGACGGACTCCGCGCGCGGAAAGAAAATTGACGGCGTCGCTGCGTGTTCATATGATTGAAGTAGGAAGCAAATTGCTGTGACTTCAAAAAAGGAATCCGTGAGCAGGTTGAGTGATCTTCTCCGAAGTTGGTTGCAGTCGGCCGAGCGCCTCTTTCACGCGCTGGTGGGAGTGGTTTTTCTTTTCTTCACACTTGCCGGGGCCTCCGTATCTTATTCCGAATGGAAGGTCTACTTGCACAGCCCTGCGACGGGCTTGGTACGCCTGAGTCTGCTGCTGGGGTTTACGGTGCTGCTTTTCGGGTGCTGCCTTTATTCCTTTCTCAAGGCGCGCAGTGTGCGGTAAGGAAGAGGAAACAGGTTACAAGGGACAGGGCGCAGTTATGGCACGAGGAATTGTGAATTGTGTGCTAGTGTCGTGTCCCCGAAATTCTTGCAGTAAATCGTCAAGGCGCGCCGCGTTGCTTGCGTGCCAGGGTACGGCTTTAGCCGCTGGGGGAGGTGCCCTCAGGGCCTGAAGGCCCTTTTTTCTCAAGACTTGGTCACGGTCGGCACGGCTTAAAGCCGTGCCCTGACGAATTCGACTTATTCAACGGACTTCCGGGACACAACACTAGCTCTTCCAACGGAGTGAGGACTTCATCGCCGATGGCTTCTGGGGACGACAACCAATCGCGTAAATATAGGACCTCGTCGGGACTTGAGGCGCGTGAATTCCTGCGGCCCGAAGACTTGGCGGGCATGGACGCGGAGCGCGACCTGGGGTTTCCCGGCGAGTATCCATTCACGCGCGGGGCCCACCCCTCGGGCTACCGCAGCCGCTTGTGGACGATGCGGCAGTATGCGGGCTACGGGTCGGCCGTCGAGTCCAACGCGCGCTTTCGCTACCTGCTCGGCCAGGGGCAGACGGGCCTCTCGGTCGCTTTCGACCTCCCCACGCAAATCGGCCTTGACTCGGACGATCCGCTGGCGCGTGGCGAGGTCGGCCGCGTGGGCGTCGCGATCGATTCTCTCGAGGACATGGAGGCGATGCTCGAGGGCATTCCACTCGAGCGCGTCACGACTTCGATGACGATTAACTCCACGGCAGCGATCCTGCTTGCGCTCTACGTCGCCGTGGCGGAAAAACAGGGCGCCGACCCGCGCAAGATTTCGGGCACCGTCCAGAACGATATCCTCAAAGAGTACATCGCGCGTGGGACGTATATCTTCCCGCCGGGGCCGGCGCTGCGCATCGTGACCGACATCTTCGAGTTCTGCCACCAGCGCGTGCCCGAGTGGAACACCATTTCCATCAGCGGATATCACATTCGCGAGGCGGGGTCGACGGCGGCGCAGGAAATCGCCTTCGCGCTCTCCAACGCCATCGCCTACGTCGAGTCGGCGCGCGCCCGCGGGCTCGCCGTGGATGACTTTGCCCCACGAATTTCGTTTTTTCTTAACGCGCACAACGACCTGCTCGAAGAAGTCGCCAAATTCCGCGCCGCGCGGCGCCTGTGGGCGCGCATCATGCGCGAGCGCTTTCTAGCTCAGGATCCCCGCTCCTTGATGTTCCGTTTCCATACCCAGACGGCCGGCTCAACGCTGACCGCGCAGCAGCCCGACGTCAACGTGGTGCGCGTTGCGTTGCAGGCGCTCGCGGCGGTGCTGGGCGGAACTCAATCTCTTCACACCAACGCCCGCGACGAAGCGCTGGCCCTGCCGACGGAATCCTCCGCCCTCCTAGCCTTGCGCACGCAGCAGATTATCGCGGAAGAATCCGGCGTCCCGAACGTGGCGGACCCTCTGGGTGGCTCCTACTACATCGAAGACCTCACGAACCGCCTTGAAGACCATGCACGCGCCTATATCGCCAAGATCGATACGATGGGCGGCACTATGCGCGCCATCGAGACCGGTTACATCCAACGCGAAATCCAGCAGGCCGCCTACGAGTACCAGAAAGGAATCGAGTCGGGCGAGCGCGTCGTGGTCGGGGTCAATATGTATACTTCAGGGGAGAAGGCAAAACTCCCCCTCTTGCGGATCGATCCGGCGATCGAGCGCACGCAGGTCGAGCGATTGAAAAGCCTCCGCGCCCGGCGCGACGCGTCGAAGGTCGAGGCGGCGCTGCGCGTGGTTGAAGCTGCGGCCCGCTCGGACCGCAACCTGATGCCCGCCATCCTCGATGCGGTGAAAGTTTATGCCACCGTTGGCGAGATTTCTGGTACTCTTCGCAACGTCTTTGGGGAATACAAAGAGTCAGTCGTCATCTAAAACAGCATGGCTACAATCCAATTTCTTGGTGCAACCGGCACGGTGACAGGATCAAAGTACGTCGTCGACGCAGGCGGCGAACGCCTGATGATCGACTGTGGGCTCTTCCAGGGCGAAAAGGAGTTGCGCGAACGCAATTGGCAGCCGCTGCCGTTGCCACCCTCGAGCATCAACTGGCTGGTTCTGACGCATGCGCACCTCGATCACATCGGCTACATTCCGCGATTGATCAACGACGGATTTCGGGGCCAGGTACTCGCGTCGACTCCCACGGTTGAGCTCGCCAAACTCGTTCTGCCCGATTCCGGCCACCTGCAGGAAGAAGACGCCGAGCACGCCAACTTCAAAGGTTTCACCAGGCACAAGCCCGCCCTGCCGCTCTACACTTACGATGATGCCGTGAAGGCGCTCGAGCAGTTCCGCGCTATCGATGACACCAAGCCGCTTATACTCTCGCCGCGCTTCGAGCTGAACTTTTTCCGCGCCGGACACATTCTGGGCGCGCGCATGATCGAAGTGACGGTTCGCGAAAACGGCACCGCGCGCAAGGTTCTCTTCGGCGGCGACCTGGGACGTTTCCCGCAGATCATCCTCTACGAACCGGAGGTGCCCGACGGCGCCGACTACCTGTTGGTCGAATCCACTTACGGCGACCGCCTGCACCCCAAGGACGAAAGCCGCGAGCACTTGAGCCAAATCGTCGAATCCACCGCGAGCCGTGGCGGCACCGTGGTCATTCCATCCTTTGCCATCGGGCGCACGCAGGAACTTCTCTATCTGCTGAGGGAACTCATCGAGCAAGGTAAGCTCAGTTCCCTGCC
The DNA here is from genome assembly GCA_016202975.1 of Acidobacteriota bacterium. Classification (GTDB taxonomy): domain Bacteria; phylum Acidobacteriota; class Terriglobia; order UBA7540; family UBA7540; genus JACQNR01. Next base: position 1,993 of record JACQNR010000120.1, on the reverse strand, counting down.
CGTCCACGTTGATAGCCCCATGGGCATCGACGTGACGGATATCTACATGCGCCACACGGAGGAGCACGACATCGAAACGCAGGCGGTCGCGTCGCGCGGCCTTAGGCCATTTTCGCCTCCCGACGTGCACTTCGACCGCACGCGCGCCGAATCCATAGCCCTCAATGACCTCAAGTACCCCATGATCATCATTTCGGCGGGCGGTATGGCGACAGGCGGGCGGATACTCCATCACCTCGAGCGATGCCTCCCGGACCACCGCAACACCGTCTTATTTGTCGGATTCCAGGGCGCGGGCACGCGCGGGCAGATCATCAAGTCGGGCGCCGAGTTCGTTAAGATGCACGGCCGCCAGGTGCGCATTCGCGCGCGCATCGAGTCGATGGAAAATATGAGCGCCCACGCCGACTACGGCGAGATCCTCTCTTGGCTCGGGAAATTTCATAAACCTCCCCGCACTACCTTCCTCGTCCACGGTGAGCCCAAAGCCGCTGAGGCTCTCAAGGGAAAAATCACCGAGCACCTGCGCTGGAACGTGGAAGTTCCCTCCTACCTTCAGAAATTTGCCCTTTGATGTTCGGAACGGGGATAGGCCGTCGTGTCTTGATATTCTCCCGAAAGTTTTGCGCCAAGGCAGGTGCGGCGTCAGGGATTCGCGGTCGCTGGAGGTGCTGCGAGGCCGAGTTGTTCGGCGGCGCCGCGCATGGCGTCAATGCAGAACGCGATGTGCTCGTCGAGCGGGACGCCCAGCTCTTCGGCGCCCTTGATGATGTCGTCGCGGCTGACGGCGCGGGCAAACGCCTTGTCCTTCATCCGTTTCCGGACCGATTTCGCCTCCAGCGTCGCGATGCGGTCCGGCCGCACGTAAGCGCACGCGGTGATGAATCCCGCCAGTTCGTCGCAGGCAAACAGTGCCCTCGCCATCAATGTGTCGCGCGGCACGCCGGTATAGTCCGCGTGACCCAGAATGGCGAGGTGAATATCTTCCGGGAAGCCTCTCTCCTTCAGAATTTCGCTTCCCTTCATCGGATGGTCGGGCGCGTTGGGATACGTCTCGTAGTCAAAGTCGTGAATCAATCCCGTGATGCCCCACTTTTCCTCGTCTTCCCCAAACTTTCGCGCGCAAGCCCTCATGCACGCCTCGACCGCGAGCGCATGCTTGCGTAAACTTTCGCTTTGGGTGTACTGGCAGAGCAGCTCCCAAACGGAATCGCGATTCACGGATCTCACCTCGCAAAAATGATGCTTATTATACGCCGGAGGGTTCGCAGAATGCGCCGAATCGGACCACCTCACGCCCGCCATCGTTGACCGGTTTGGGCGCTTAGTTTGATTTGAATGATGACCTCTTCAGGCCCGTACCTCAGTCCGGTTAGAGCGCTACCTTGACAGTTCCCACCAGTTCCTTTGCGACGCCTTGCTACAGCGTGCTATGAGCCTCTATTCATGCGGGGCCTAGGGCACCGTGGGTCTTCGAGGAAGCGCTACCAATGACGACCAGTTTTGAGCTAGAAGCGGTTGCAAAACCCGTCTTAAGCTGCTGTCAGGGCACTGTTTTAACCGTGCCGCACCGCGGACTTCAGGACTGCGGCTTCAGACGCTGAGGGCCAACCAAGCGCCTCAGGAGCTAAAGCCCACTCGCTTCCCCATGTCGCGCGGCCCCGATAAATCGGGGCCCTGACGACGGTTGCCTGAGGTTTTGCAACAGCTTCGAGTGTTGTGTCCCCGAAATTCTTGCAGTAAATCGTCAGGGCGCGCCTTCAGGCGCGCCGTGTTGCTTGCGCGCAAGGGTACGGCTTTAGCCGCTGGGGGAGTTGCCCTCAGGGCCTGAAGGCCCTCTTTTCTCAAGACTTGGTCACGGTCGGCACGGCTAAAGAGTCCGTGTGAGAACTCGCATTGGGGCTCGATTCGCACGCTTTTCTGACGCCAGGTTCGAATTTATGAATCGCGTTTTATCCCTGGAAGGGAATTCCCCAGTTCAAGGCGGGGCGGG
>JACQNR010000114.1 GCA_016202975.1 Acidobacteriota bacterium | reverse complement strand
TCGGACTGCAGGTAAACCTTTCCGTCGCGCGAGACGGCGATGACGACGGCGTCTTCCTTGTCGGCATCGCTCATCGTCCTGGGGTTCTCGGCCTTGACCATATCCACGCTGAAGGTCTTTTGGAGCATGGGGGTAACCACCATGAAAATGATCAGGAGTACCAGCATGACGTCCGCCATAGGGGTCACGTTGATATCGGACACCGGCGAGGCCGCCTTGCGTTTGTATGCCATTATTTCTTCCCCCGCGAAGACCGCTTGATGAAGTAATCGATCAACTCCGAAGAGGAGTTGTCCATTTCCACGTCAAAGGCTTCAATTTTGTTGGTGAAGTAATTGAACATCCAAACGGCGGGCACAGCCACGAAAAGACCAATCGCCGTAGCGACAAGCGCTTCCGCGATTCCTCCGGCCACCGCCGCAAGACCGGTGGCCTTGGCGGAGGCGATACCGTGAAAGGCGTTGATGATGCCCAGCACGGTTCCGAACAGGCCCACGAAAGGCGCCGTGGATCCGATCGTCGCCAGGCTGGAGACGCCGCGCTTCAACTCGGCGTGGACGATCGCGGACGCCCGCTCCAGAGCGCGCTTGGACGCTTCAATCGTCTCCCCGGAGATCTCCGTTGACCCCTGGTGGGCCTGAAACTCCTGCAAGCCCGCCGTGACGACCTTGGCCAGGTGGCTCCGCTTGTTCTGCTCGGCGATGGAGATCGCTTCGTCGATCTTGCCGTCTTTCAATGCGCCGGCCACCGCCGGAGCAAAGACGCGGGATTGCTTCCGCGCCGCCCGGTAGGCGATCCAACGGTCAATCATCACGCCTATCGACCACGCGGACATCACAAACATCAAAATCACGACGGCCTTAGCCGGCACGCCCATGGCTTTCCACATGCTGACCAAGTCAAAACCTACCGTCGCTTCCTGGAAGAACCACATTGCTAGAGTAAAAAGATTCGCCCCGAACATAGGTTTCTATTTCCTCCTCGGAGATTTTCAGACTTCGTCGTTCTCGATTAATTGGCTAACGTAAAGTTTACATCAATATCCGTAACAATTTCCACCGGTTCGCCGTTGAGCAGGGTGGGCTGATACCGCCAGCGCTGCACGGCTTCGAGCGCGGCCTTCACCAACAGAGGATGGCCGCTCAGAACTTTCAGGTCCTGAACCGTGCCATCACGGCTGATAATGGCTTCCAAACGGACTGTGCCCTGAATGCGCGCCACTTTGGCCAGCGGCGGATACTCGGGCGTGGGCTTGAAAATGAGCTTGGCTTGCTCTACCTGGCCACCCACGCGTATACGTTTCGGCGTTGCAGCCTGCGGGGGAGGCGGTGGGGGTGGTGCCGCGGCGGCGGCAGAGAGGATGCTTCCCAATACGCCGCCCGGAGTTCCTCCAGGCATTCCGCCCGGGACGCCGCCTACCACACCCACGGCGGCGGCCTGCGGAGCTTCGGGCTCGTCCTTGATGACGGCAATCGTCTTCGGAATCACCGTCGGCGCGCGCATGATGTCATCCGCCGTGACGCGGCGAATCACCCGGACCGGGGCTGCCGCGGGAGGCGGCGGTGGCGGCGGCGGGGGGGGTGGCGCGACAAGAAGTGTCATCAATTGGGCTTTGGGGAGCGCTTCCGTGTAAATCAGGGGAATCAGAACCAGTATACCGACCGCAATAACCTCTAAGATGGTCGCCACAAGGATGGTCAGTTTTGCCCAGCTACCCGACTTCCTGGCGCTGAAGAAGGCGTAGACCAGGTATCCCACCAGATTCAGCAACAGCGTGATCGTAACCCAAAGGCCCGTGCTGAGACCGACCTGTCGCGAATCGGCAAACACATAACAGATCATCAATGCGTATCCGAAGATTGCGCCGCCGAGAACTCCGGCCCCGAACGCGACCGTGCCCTCTTCAGCCATGGTGAGCGCGGGTAGGAGTGTCTTCGCGGCCAGGAAGGCAGCGAGGCCCAAGCCCAGGCTGATGGCGTAGTGTACCCCTGTTAACACAGGCGCACGGGACGGTGAGGAATCGAGCAGGGTGTCGTCAAACATGGGTTATTCTCCTGCGATGAAACTTGAACTCAGGGGGACAGTATCCAGGAGGCTCCTCCCTCCAATAAACTTAACGTCGCGCACCCACGGCTTCGCGGCTCGCCACGCGCTGCCCTTTCCCCACCGAACGGTGGAGGTAAACCACGATCGGGCTGGCAATGGCGATGGATGAATACGTGCCCACAATCACCCCAGCCACCAGGGTCAGGGAAAAACTGTGAATCACTTCCCCCCCGAACAGAAACAGGGAGAGGACGGCCAGAAACGTGAGGCCGGAAGTCAGAATAGTCCGGCTCAGCGTCTGGTTGATGCTCAGGTTGACCAGTTCCAAGTAATTGCCGCGCTTGTTCGTGCGAACGTTTTCACGAATTCGATCGAACACTACGATCGTATCGTTCATCGAGTACCCGACCAAAGTAAGCAGTGCGGCAATGACGGTCAACGAAATTTCTTTGTTCAAGAGTGAAAAGATACCGAGCGTTATGATGACGTCGTGCAAGGTGGCGACGACCGCCGCCACGCCATAGACTAACTCAAACCGAAACCAAATGTAAACGAGCATTGCGCCAAGACCGGCAAGGGTAACATAAACAGCTTGCCGCCTCAAATCCGCCCCCACCTTGGGTCCCACGATCTCCGTGTTCCGGACCGCGTAGCCCGAGAGGTAAAATTCCCGGCTGAGAGTTTCCAGGACCGCAGGGGTCACCTCCGCCACGCTCTTCAAATCTTGAAAGTCGGATATCAAACCACTATGGGGCGACGCGTTCCGAAAACCCATCATCGCTTCGGCCAGTTCCCGGTAAGTTCGCGTCGCTTCCTCCGACCCCTTCGACGCCACACGCAAAGGATCGGCCACCACCAGGCGCTCGGCTACGGTCTGGGCCCCGATATTATTGAAGTCGGCCTTCCCCTCCGGAGCCGCCCCGTAGAGCGCTGACAGCGCTCTCACGATTGAGCGCTTGCCCTCGTCCAGCGCCTCCGAGGATACTGTTTCCCCCATATCCAGACCGATTATCACTTCGTTGTCCGTCACCGCGCCAAACCGCTGAATGGTTACTTCTCCGAGGTTTTCCTTCCGCAATTGCCCCCGGATCGCATCGACCTGGGGAGCCTTCGCGAACTTGACGTCAACCAGCGTGCCGCCGCGAAAGTCAATACCGTAGGCTAATCCGCGTTTGGAAACAACAGAAATCAAACCAGCAGCCAAAATGACGAGGGACAGACCTATAAAATACCACTTTTTCCCCATCCAGTCGATTCTTGGTTCGTGGAAAAACTCCATAACCTTGCCTGTTCCTTCCCTGATCTAATGGACACCAACGAAGCCCTGGATGTTCCAGAACTTTATCTAAATACTGATCGCCTCGCCCTTCTCGCGTCTGGAAAGGACGTAATCGAATATCACTCGCGATACAAATACCGATGTGAACAAATTGGCCAGCAGTCCAATCGTCAGCGTGACGGCAAAACCGCGTATCGGACCGGTTCCAAAAGTGAACAGGATCAACGACGAAACGATGGTGGTCACGTGCGTATCGATGATTGTCAGAAATGCGTGCTGGAATCCGCCAGCAACGGCAGCGCTGACGACTTTCCCCAGACGGAGTTCCTCCCGGATCCGCTCAAAGATGAGGACGTTGGTGTCCACCCCCATGCCCACCAGAAGAATCACGCCGGCAATGCCCGGAAGGGTGAGAACTGCGTCGAAATAGGCCAGCGCCGCTAGCAGCATCAGCAGGTTGAGCAGGAAGGCGAGAATCGCATTGACCCCCGACCAGCGGTAGTACATCAGCATGAATCCCATGACCGCCAAAAGACCTACGATCGAAGCAACGATCCCGTGTCGAATGGAGTCGGCACCAAGCGATGGCCCTACCGTTCGCTCCTCGAGATATTTAATAGAGGCCGGAAGCGCGCCGGACCGGAGGACCAGCGCCAGGTCCGCGGCCTGCTGAGTGGTGAATGAACCGGTGATGCGGCCGCTATCGGTGATCTGGCTTTGAATCGTGGGGGCGGAAACAACCCGATTGTCGAGGATGATGGCGAGTGGTTTCCCGATGTTTTGGCTGGTGACGCGGCCAAAGCGGACTGCTCCGTCGCGCGTCAGCATAAAGTTTACGCTGGGCCGCCCGTTTTCGTCAGGGCGCGGTTGAGCATCCCTCAAGTCCTGACCCGTAACGGCCGCGATGCGATTGACGACGTACCATGCCTCGGCGCCCGAATTGTCTCCGGACTCGCGCCGGCCCGGGAGGAGTTCGCTATCCGGCGGGAGCACGCCCCCGTGAGACGCGAGCGCAGCATCACGCGACGAATAAGGGCCGTCCTGGACGATCTTCAGGGTGAGCATGGCGGTCGACTGAATGATGTCCTTGACGCGGGTGGGATCATCCACGCCCGGCAGTTGCACCACCAGTTCGAAATTGCGCTGGCCGTACTCGGCGATTGTCGGTTCCGTGACGCCGAGCTGGTCAATGCGGTTGCGGATGGTGGTCATGGATTGCAGCAAAGCCTGATTCCGGATCCCCGCGGCCGCACTGACTTTGAGCGCCATTTCACGGGCCAATGGATCACCGGCCCGCCGCGAGAGATCCCAGTCGGGGAACTGCTCGTTGACAAGCGCTTGGAGGTCGCCTGACCGCTCCTGGGGAACTCCCGAAATCAGAAGATAGATTCGCCCGTTTTCAGATTTCTTCTCGGCCGTCGCCGGAATGTTCTTGCTGCGAAGCTCGTCGCGCAACCGTTCCAACGCCTGATCCACCGTGATGTTGATGGCATCATCAACCTGCACTTGAAGAACCAGGTGAGTGCCGCCTTTGAGATCCAGGCCGAGGCGAATGCGGTCGCGGACATTTTCTTTGAGGCGTTGCCAGGTGGTGGGGAAACCAATGGTTTCTTCAACCGTTGAGGTGGTGCGGGGATAACAGATGATCCCGAGGATACTGAGCAGGATGACTGCAGAAATAACGATGACGCGATTTCGAATCTTATATTCCATACGACTACGCGCCTGTTCCTGTTCTGGCCGGCCTAGGAGTTTGTTGAAAAAGCCCAAAAACTGTCATCCTGAGGAGCCGCAGGCGACGAAGAATCACTGTATGCTCTTGATTTCAAGAATGCCGAGATCCTTCGCTCCGCTCAGGATGACATCTTCCATACGTTTTTCAACAAAGTCCTAGGACTTCTTCTTGGCTCCTCCTTCATCCTGAGGCGCGCTGCTGGCTGCGCCTTCCGGGGATTCAAGGCCGGTGATGGCCGTCTTCGCCACGTCCACTTTGACTTGATTCGCCACCTGGAGCTGGACCACGTTCAGGTCTCGAAACCCGACGATAGTGCCGTAAATGCCGCCGCTCGTGATCACCCGGTCGCCCGTCTTCAAGTTCGAGAGCATTTCTTGAGTCTTCCGCCGCTGGCGTTGCTGGGGCAGAATA
>JACQNR010000113.1 GCA_016202975.1 Acidobacteriota bacterium | reverse complement strand
CCAGCTCGATAACGCTGCCGGGCATGTCCACGTACTCGACGCTGGCGTATACCGATTTCTTCGGCTGAAACATCTGAATCAGGCGGTCCAGCCGCGCGTCCGGAACGTGCACAACGCCGACGTGCGTCTCCGGCCGGCCCGAGCCAAGGCCCGTCCCGTGCGCGTGCGTCAGCGTGCGAAACAGCGTTGTCTTTCCTGCTTGTCCAAGACCTACGATTCCAATATTCAGCAATTCGCCTCCGGGCGAGGGACACTTGCAGCCAATAGCGCAGAGCAGTTTGAGTGCCAATTGATACTAGCACACGTGCGACGTGGAACCATTTTGCGACGGCCGTTGTTGCGCTGGTCATGGCCGGGGCGACTTCGCGCCCACGCTTCGGGGCTTCTTGGCGAGGCTACGGGTTGAAATGCCAGTTGCGAAAGCGTAGCATTTTGGAGGGGGGTGTGTATGCGCCTGCAGGTTTGGGTCAGTCTGGTTGCAGTCTATCTCATCTCTGGCGCGACGGCGACGGCCGAAGTGCCCCAACGGATGGCGTCGTCGTCCGCACACGTCATGGATTGGAGCTTACCCCTGAGCGGCTTGCAGGACTCGCCGCCGCTTTACGCCCAGGTCTGGCCCTCGTTTGGATACCCGTCTTACCTCCAACCCTATAACACAACCCCGCACTTCCCCTACCTGTATTTCTACGAGCAGTACGCGCGCGAAGCGGAAGAGTCGCGCCGGGCCGCCGATGAGTATGAAGCATCGCTCGCCCGCGAGGGCAAGCTGACCGGCCCGCTCGAGGTGGGAGCGTTCAAAACGGACTTCCTTCCGCGCTCGCCGCTCAGACTCCCGCTCACGCTCGATGGCCAGGCCGTTAGCCCTTCCCCCGGCGGGGCGCCGCTGGTCATTGAGTCCGGCGAGCACAAGCTGCGCGTCGGCGCCGATGCGGACAAAACCGGCAAATGAAATGCAACGGCAACTTCTTGTCGTAGGGGCGGGTCTAAGACCCGCCCCTACTAGAGTCGAGAGTCCTTGACTGCGGCAGGACTGGCGGAGAGCCGCGCCACAGTGAGACCGAAAAGGCGTGACCTAACTGAGGGCTTTTGGTTAGAATGTGCGGTCGGGTGAGAGCAACATCAAACATGGTGGGCGGTACAGGATTCGAACCTGTGACTTCTACCGTGTGAGGATAGCACTCTACCGCTGAGTTAACCGCCCGGGAGATTTCAAGATAACAAATTCCCCGCGCGAGGTCTAGCAGGGTCGGCGGCGGATTTGTCATGCTGAGCGAAGCGAAGCATCCGCTTTTGCGCGGGGCAGCTTGAACTGCAGATCCTTCGTCCCGATGGGACCGGGACTCAGGATGACATGCACGGCCGCGAGGCCTTCAACGCCAAATGCAAAAAGCCGAAGTGAGTCAACACGCGCCCGTTTCCGCCGAGCTCTTGGCGCGGCTGCAGGAATCCATTCGGGGCGTCATCCGCGGGAAGAATGAAGTCATCCAACTGGCGCTGGTCACGCTCTTCGCGCGCGGCCACCTGCTGATCGAAGACGTGCCGGGCGTGGGCAAAACCACCCTGGCGCACTCCCTGGCGCGCTCGTTCAACTGTAATTTTCAGCGCCTGCAGTTCACCTCCGACATGCTGCCCTCGGATGTCATCGGCGTGAGCGTCTTCAGCCAGCAGACACAGCGTTTCGAGTTTCGCCCCGGGCCGATCTTCGCGAATATCGTGCTCGCCGACGAAATTAACCGCACCACGCCCAAGACACAGAGCGCGCTGCTCGAAGCGATGAACGAATATCAGGTGACGGCCGACAACCGCACTTATCCCCTTCCGCAACCGTTCATGGTGATCGCCACGCAGAATCCCATCGAGCATCACGGGACGTATCCGTTGCCCGAATCGCAGCTCGACCGCTTTCTGATGCGGCTCAAGATGGGTTATCCCGCTGCCGCGAGCGAGAAGGAAATCTTGAGAAACTTCTCCGATTCCGATCCGCTCGCCAAGGTCGAACAAGTCATGACCGCGGAAGAGGTGGCGGAGATTCAGCAGGCCGTACGCCGGGTGAACGTGGACGATCAACTGGTGAATTACACGCTTGCTATTGTGGAGAAGACGCGCCAGCACGAGTATCTGAGCCTGGGCGTCAGCCCTCGCGGCTCGATGATGCTCTACCGCGCGGCGCAGGCGCTTGCCCTCATCGAAGGCCGCAATTACTGCATCCCTGATGACTTCAAGCGTCTTGCCCTGCCCGTGCTGGCCCACCGCTCGATCGTCAATTCGCGCTTCATCTCCACCCTCAAGAAAGGCGACCAGGCCGAATCCATCCTGCGCGAGATTGTCGATTCAACTCCCGTCCCGCTCTGAATTGTCGATGGGCGATTGCCGATTGGCGTTTTGGGGGCGTTGGAACTTCCCCAACTCATCTCATAGACCACTCGCAATTCAGAATTCAGAATTCGCCATTCACGATTCCGTTAGAATGGTCCTGCATGTCGAGCATACCTCAAAGCACGGGCGGGGGCGTCATGCGCGACCTCTGGCTTTTTGCGCGCTATCACGTCGTGCATATTGACCGGCCCGCGTGGCGGCGTTTCTTTCTCGCCCTCTTCGCGCTGAGTTTCGCCTTCTTCCTGGCGCTGTATTCGGCCTTGCTTCGCGAGACGGGGCGCTTGCGCTGGTCGTTCTGGTCGGCTGTGATCTCGCTCGTCCTGGCGGGCGTCGTGGCCGTGAGGGTTGTTCCCTACCTGGCTCGCCGCACAGCGCTGGAACGCTGGATGATCAAGGTCGAATTCGAGTTCACGCGCGAGGGCGTGGTCTATCTGGGGCTGATCGGCGTCATCGCGATTGCGGCGCTCAATACGGGGAACAATCTGCTCTTCATTATTCTGGCGAGCCTGCTGGCGGGAATTCTGGTCTCAGGAATTCTTTCCCACATCGTCCTGACCGGCCTGGAACTGGAGTTTGTCCTGCCCGATCACATCTTTGCTGAACAGGCGATGATCTCGCGCGTCGCGCTCGCCAACCAGAAGTGGGTCTTCCCTTCTTTCTCGGTAACGGTGGAAGCCCAGGAGGACAAGAAGAAATCTCGCGAGCCCGCCGGTCGAGATCAGACCCGCCGGATTCTCGACCAGGCCGTGTACGTTCCCTACGTGCCCCGCCGGGCGGAGGTGACGCAGCACGTCGAGATGACATTTCCGCGTCGCGGGCGCTACACGCAGGAGGGGTTTCGCGTCAGCACCAAGTTTCCTTTCGGCTTCCTGAGGAAATCGCGCGTCGTCGCCCTGACTCGGGAAATCCTGGTTCTGCCCAGCATCAAACCCACGGAGGAGTTTTACGAAATCCTGCCGCTGATCTCCGGGGAAGTCGAGAGTCACTACAAGGGCCGCGGGGTCGACCTTTACGCCATCCGCGATTACCAGGAGGGCGACACCTCGCGCCACGTCGACTGGAAGGCGAGCGCCAAGGTGCAGCAGCTCAAAGTCCGAGAGTTCACACGCGAGGACGAGCGGCGCGTGGTGCTGGTGTTCGATGTGCGCCTGTCCCGGGGAGACGAGAAGTCTCTCGCGCAGTTCGAAAAGGGCGTGAACTTCTGCGCTTGCCTGGCGTGGCACTTCTACGAAATCAACGCCCAGTTGCAGTTCATGTGCGACGGGCTCGAAACCGCGATGACTTCAGCGGGAGAAATTATTTACCCCGCTCTTGAGGCGCTGGCGCTGGTCCAGCCGCGTACGGGCGTCGTCGACCCTCATCGCAACCCCCTGGAGCGGGTCGCCACCGCGGCGCGCGGGTTCAACATCATTGTCACGTCGCAACCCCGAGGTTCGGTTCCCACCCATCTGTGGGGCACGTCGTACCTGGTCTTCATGGATTCTTTGTGACGGCCCGTACCTTGCCTGGCGCGCGCTTACAAGTCAAACTTCCCGCCTAGCCTCGAGGCACGCATATATTTCACGCGCGCGATATTCCAAGAGGAGAAGGGACTTACCTTCCTTTATTCGAAGCTCGCCACGGCGGCGACCAACTTGTGTATTCAGGAGAACGTGCAGCGCTACTACGAGGCGGAGTGGCCGAAGTTCCTGACGACTCGGCTCGTACCCAGGGACGGCCACGTCGAGGCGCCCGAACTCCCCGGTTCCGGGATGCAGATGAAGCTCAACTTCTGGATACACCCCGGCGCGGTGATTCGAGCTTCAACCTGAGATTGCGATCGACCTCATGTGAAATTACGTGCT
>JACQNR010000038.1 GCA_016202975.1 Acidobacteriota bacterium | reverse complement strand
TGGCTACACTGTGTACGCAAAAGGCTGTCCTCCTTCTTTGGCACAAGTCTTTCTCTCAAAATTACTTATGCCAGAACGAGACAGCCTTTTTCAATTTCTCGGTGAGAAATGCGGGCTAGTTTCCCCCATTTGTCGGCCATCGGCGAGCCCAAAGGCGAGACGTTCGTACAATATAAAGATTCTCCGATATTCATGCGCTATTGCTTTGGGATATGGGCCGTATTCCGTGCGACCGCTGCCTTGATGTGCGAATCGATTGGTCGCACGAGCCTCTGTGCCGGCAGGACATTGAGCCTGGACCTTACGCCGGGCGGTTCGGCTGGACTACTGGTTAAACCTTCTCGACCGGCCCATGGCCCATATGAGACCGATTGATTACCGTATTTCGCCTTCCTAATGGGCGGGCGCGTATCTGCTCCTGGAGGCGTTGCGCCGCTTAGGGCTGCAAGCGACCGACCTCGCGGAGGCGCAGTGCGCGACGATCCGGCTGAAGGGGCTCAAGATCGGCGCGCTGATCCGCGTGACGGTGCGCAAGGTTGGGGTGTCGCGGGCGGGAGGTTATCCCGACGTGGCGTTGTTTAGTCGTGCTCATGCGGCCCTTCCGGCTCTCCCCTTGCGGTGCTGAAAGCCGGGTAGCTCCTCGGATGGTCTGCCCGAGATATCCACCCGCCGAAGTGTGCTTGCGGCAGCGTCCAAGTGCTGGCCGCTCAACAAGCCGAGACGGTGCCAGTGCACCCGTCGTCGGATGGCGCCCCGCGACCGCCCCAAATTTAATTACCCATCCCCGAGCGCGCCTCAAAGCTGACTTCCAAAGCAGTCGGTGAGAAAAGGCGGGTAGTACCTTCGTACCAGCAGAGATGCGTCATGCTGGAATGACAATTCACGTCACTCTTCCTTTCCTCGAAGAATGGGATACATTGGGTGTCCGCGCCGTCCCGCGGATCCCTCAGAAATTCAAGGGCTTGCGCGATACCTTCTCCTGGGGAAATACCCGCCTTTTGGAGGCTCAATTGCTCTATACGCTAGCAGGAAGGAAATGAAGATGCGAAACACAAACTCGGGATTCTCGATCGTCGATCTTCTGATCATAGTCGCGCTACTTATGATCGTGCTGGGGGTGTTCGGACCGCACGTGTCGAAGTACATGAACAAGCCCAAGCCCGCCCCAAGCCACGTCGAGGTGGTTCACCCCGTCCACTAAGCGCTCGGTGCGAGCGGGCCTCCGGCAGACTGAATTTCCCCGACAATTCCCAAACATGTAGTTCCCTTTCCAGTCGCCGAATTGGCGACAAGGTGGGGAGCCCCAGGGTATATACCCGCCCGCGCGGGAATATTGTGAAATACACACCTGAGCGGCCAAGTATGGTGGAATAAGAGGATGAATCGCCGAGGACGACGATCTTTTCTCAAAGAGGGATTTCTGGGCACGGCCGGACTGGCCGGTTCTCTTACTCCGAGCGCGACCCGCGTCACCAAGGAAAATGATCACAGCACAGCGCCGCGCTTCAAGCTTGGCATGGTCACCTACGAATTGGGGAAGAGTTGGGACGTCGAAACGATCGTCCAGAATTGCCAGACGACGGGCTTTGAGGCTGTCGAGCTGCGAACCACGCACCGCCATGGCGCCGAGATTTCTCTCGCCAAGGAGCAGCGAGCGGAAATGAGGAAACGGTTTGCAGATTCTCCCGTGCGGCTGCTGAGTCTGGGCACAATATGCGAATACCATGCGACCGACCGCAGCATAGTGGATCGCAACATCGAGGAAACCAAGCGCTGGTGCGAGCTTGCCCATGACCTGGGTTGTCTGGGCGTGAAGGTTCGGCCCAACGGTTTTCCCAAGGATGTTCCGGAGGAAAAGACTCTGGCCCAGATTGGCAACGCGCTCGAGCGGTGCGGCGACGCGGCCCGCGACAACGGCGTCGAACTCTGGGTGGAAGTTCACGGCCCGGGCACCCAGGAGCCGTCGAACATGCTGCGCATCATGGAGCTTGCCGGCACGCCTTGGGTAGGGATCTGCTGGAATTCCAACGACACCGACGTGGTGAACGGGTCGGTGGCAGAATCCTTCGAAATGCTGAAGCCCTGGCTGCGCAATTGTCATATTAACGAACTGTGGCGCGCGCCCTCGCCCTGGGGCGCAAGGGCCGGTCGCTCGTCCGAAGAGACGACAGGCGGCTTCCCTCGCTACGCGCGTCCGTACCCTTTCGGGGAATTCTTTCGCTTGCTTCGCACTTCAGGCTACGATCGCTACACCCTCGCGGAAGTCCCGGAAAGCCCCGAGCCCATCCGCTTCATGCGCTACTACCGCGCGCTGTGGGAGACGCTCACCACCTAGGCCAGCGGATCATCGGCGTCCTTCTCTGTGGAGTGCGCGCTACAGGTTTTTTTCCGCCATTTCAAAAGCTTTCAGAACAGCCCTGGCCTTGTTCATGCACTCCTGGTGTTCACGGGCGGGGACGGAGTCGGCGACGATGCCGGCGCCGGCTTGAAGGTAAGCCTTGCGGTCTTTAATCAGAACGGTGCGGATCACGATGCAGGAGTTCAGATTCCCGGAAAAATCGGCGTAGAGGATGGCGCCGCCATAAAGTCCCCGGCGCGTGGGTTCGAGTTCGTCGATGATTTCCATGGCGCGGACTTTGGGAGCGCCGGTCAGCGTCCCCGCCGGAAAACACGCCGCCAGCGCGGCGAAGGTGTCGGCGTCCTTGCGCAGCATGCCCTGAATCGAGCTGACCAGGTGCATCACGTGCGAGTAGCGCTCGACGAACATCACCTCTTTGGGCCGCACGGTGGAGAAATCGCATACGCGGCCCACGTCATTCCGGCCGAGATCTACCAGCATGATATGCTCGGCGCGCTCCTTCTCATCGGCGCGCAGCTCCTGCTCGAGCCTCAAGTCCTCTTCTTCGGTCTTGCCGCGCGGCCGCGTGCCGGCGATGGGCCGATATTCCACCTTGCGCCCGCTTACCTTCACCAGCATCTCGGGTGAAGAGCCAAGAATGGTCGCGTCCCCCAGGCGCAGGTAGTACATATAGGGCGACGGATTGACCACGCGCAGCGCCCGGTAGACTTCGAATGGCGGAACGCGCACGGGCACTTCCAGCCGTTGCGACAGCACGCCCTGGAAGATGTCCCCGGCGCAGATGTATTCCTTGGCGCGCTCGACCATCGTCTCGTATTGCGCCGGCGTCATATTGTGCTTCACGCGCAGCGCGCCGCGCGGGGTGCGATGCGGGGCGAGGCGCAACGGACGCTCCAACTGGCGCTCCATTTGGTCGAGGTATTTCGCGGCGGCGTTGTACTTGGCGCGCAGACTTCCTGCACCTTCTTCGGTCAAGACGTTGGCCACCATGTAAAGCCGGTGCTGGACATGGTCAAAAGCCACAAGGCTTGAAAAGTACATGAACGCCGCATCATCCAGATCCACGTCGGGCTCGATGCGGGGAGGGAGGCGCTCAAGCGTGCGAACGGCTTCGTAGGAAAGGTAACCTACTGCGCCCGCCGTGAAGGGAGGCAGTCCCTGGGGCTGAACGTGACGGTAGGGCTCGCCAAGGTGGCGGAGATAATCGAAGATATTCCCTGACTCCTCCACTTTCCGGCCGCCTCGTGTGAGCGTGATGCGCTTTCCCCGCGAGGTGACGGTCTGAAAGGGATCGACACCGAAGAAGGTATAGCGGCCGACTCGTTCGCCGCCCTCCACACTTTCCAGGAGAAAGCTGTAAGGGTGTGCCTTGCCGCCTCCCTGGGGCGCCAGACGCAGGAATGCGGAAACAGGGCTGAGCAGATCCGCCACCACGGGGCGGTAAACCGGAACGACATTGCCCTGTCCGGCCAGACGGCGAAACTCGGCGAAGCTGGGAAGCGCAGAATGCATGCGGCAAACTCTAAGGACAGACGGTACTATCCGCTGGGAGAATGATCGAGCGTCTGGCGCACGGCTTGCTCCATCAGGGCGCGTGGAGCGGCCAGGCCAGTCCAGATTTCGAACTGGCGGGCGCCCTGGGCAACGAGCATTTCGAGGCCCGAGATCGCCGTCAGCCCGCGGCTGCGAGCTTCCGCCAGCAGACGCGTTTCGAGCGGGTAATAAACCATGTCAAAGACAACGCGCACGCGGAGCCTGGAAATATCGATGGGCGTCGATTCAGCGTGCATCGGCATCCCGATGGGCGTGGCGTTTACCACGACGTCGACGTCCAAGTTATCAATTCCGTCCCAGGGCAGGCTTCGCGCAGAAACCAACTTCGCCAGGCGCTCGGCGGCGGCCGGGCGGCGGGCCGTAATCAGCAATTCGGCGCGCTCGGCAAGCAACGCGAAGGCCGCCGCGCGAGCCACACCCCCCGCTCCAAGAATCAGAATGCGGCTGCCTGAGAGTCGCAGGCGCTTGGCGAGGACCTCCACCACCGCCGCGGCGTCGGTATTCCATCCCATTCTCTTGCCGCGCTGGATCGCGACGGTGTTGCACGCCCCGATGCGCCTCGCCAAGGGGTCGAGCCAGTCGAGGTGCTCTATGATGGCGCGCTTGTAGGGCATCGTCACGCTGAAGCCCTGGAAGCCCATCTGGCGCGCGAAATTGAGGAAATCCCGAATGCGTGACGTCTGGCATGGGAGGTACGCGGCATTGACGTGTTTGGCCTGAAACGCCGCGTTATGCATTGCCGGTGAAAGCGACATCGCAGCGTGGGACCCGACCACGCCGTAGAGCGCCGTCCGACGGTCGAGCCGGTCCACTCGGTAGGTCGATCGCATCATTTCCGCGGGAAGCTGGCCGGGTGCCACCGCCGAGTTGTTCCCAGCCGAAGCGTAAGTAAACGGACAGCCCCACCGGATCGCCAGCAGGCGGGCCGGAAGACCCGAAGGGCCGAGGCCCAGCGCCACTAGTTTGGGACTACGCCGGGCGCGCCCCGCGGCGAGCTTCGCAATCTTGAGATTATCCTGGAGGTGACGTGCCAAGGTCGCAATTTTGACCACCTGCACCGGCAGATGTGACAAGCGCTTGTAGATCGCTCCCAGCGCGGGCGTCTTTTCGTAATTGTGATAAGAGACGATGAGTTTGCCGGGAGCGAGGCGCTTCAGGATTTCCGGACCGGCGGCGTCCACAGACTCAATCTCGACGTCCGCCCAACGGCATCCCGCACGCACCGCCTCCTGGAGAACAGAAATCTGTTGCTCCACATCGCCTGAGAATTGCCCTCCGGCCTCGGCTCGGCGGCACGTGGCGATCACATGGGGGAGATGCAGCTTGGTAAAGAGCTCACGCAGGCGGCATTCCAGACCGGTGAAATCCTGGAGATAGTCCAGCCGAAGTTCGTAGCCTACCGGCAGGCTGCTGACCCGGCCAGCTTGCTCTTCCAGCGAGGCAATCGTCGGCCCGGCAATGGAAACAAAGATACTGGGCGTACCCGGCTTCGACAAATCTCACCCCTGCGACTACCTGGATCCCGTCTTACTGATTGAATATAAGGTTTTCGACAGATTCGTGGCAAGAACTTTGCTTCAGTCACGACCAGCTTGACTGGGATATGGGCTCCCCTAATGGCGACATATCTGCCTTATAATCAGCCATTTGTCGTTATCTAACGAGACTGAATCGGAACAACCCCCTTGTCCGCCCGCGAACCAAGTTCTGGTATAGTACACCGTGAAGGAAACTGGCCGACATGTCGAGACTTCCACAGGACAAAGGAATCGGACAAAGGTGCGGGTAATTCTTGTCTTGACGTGGTTGGCCGCAAGTGCCGTTGCGCTGCGCGCCCAAGCGCCGCTTGAAAACCACTTGCATTCCATCCCGTGGGCTGCGTATCAGCGCCAATCGGTTAAGCTCCTTCAGGAGTATCTGAAGATCGACACCTCCAATCCTCCGGGGAATGAAATCGCCGCGGCGGAATTCTTCCACCGGCTGTTCGACGAGGCCGGGATTCCAAACACGATTCATCCTTATGCGCCGGGGCGCGCCAACCTCTATGCCCGCCTGAAGGGTGACGGAAGCCTTCGCCCGTTAATCCTGCTGAACCACACCGACGTAGTGCGCGCCGACCCGAAAGAGTGGCGCGTTTCCCCATTTTCCGGCGAGATCGTCGACAACGAGCTTTACGGACGCGGCGCTGTCGACATGAAAGACGAGGGATTGATTCAGGCCATGGTCCTGCTGATCGCCGCGAAGGAGAGGTTGCCCCTCAAGCGCGATTTGATATTCCTGGCCGTAGCGGATGAGGAAGTAGGAAGCACTGGGAGCGCCTGGATGATCCAGAATCATCCCGAGCTCCTGCGCGGGGGGGAGTACCTGATCACCGAGGGCGGTGGGAATCTCATCCAACCGCTGGGCGGCACGATCTATGGCATCGGGGTGGCGGAAAAGTCGCCGTTCTGGATTCGCCTCGTTGCCAAAGGGCGGGGCGGCCACGGTTCGATGCCCATCGCGGATTCGGCCCCGAACCGCCTGGCGCGGGCGCTTGACCGCATCGTCAACTGGCAAACTCCCATGAAGCTTTTGCCAAGCGTGGAAAAGTATTTCCACGAAGCGGCGCGCCTCCAGCCGGAGCCCCGCGCGCGAAAGTTCCGCAATATCCGGAAAGCGCTGCGCGACCAGACGTTCGCAAGATCACTCAGCGAGGACGAGGAGTACAATTACATGTTACGAGACACCATCTCCCTCACCCGCCTCCAGGGGAGCACGCAGACGAACGTCATCCCGGCCACGGCCACCGCGGAACTGGACATCCGTTTGCTTCCCGGGAGCGACCCGCAGCAGTTCCTGGGGGAGCTAACCCGTGTGGTGGCCGACGACCAGATTGCCATCGAGCCTATTAGCCCTCACCGGATCCCGAACTCGTCGCCCGCGGATACGACGCTTTATCGCATCATTCGCGAGGCGGCGCTGGCGCGCAACCCCCGGGCCGTGGTCGTGCCGACGCTCAATAGCGGCTACACCGAAAGCCAGATGTATCGTCGGCTGGGCATTCACTGCTACGGCTTCGCACCGGTGGAGATCACGCCCGAGATCGATTCCAGCCAGCACGCCGCCAATGAGCGCATTCCGGTAGAGGAAATCCGCCGGGGCATCAAGCTTCTCTACGAAATCGTCGCGCGCGCGGCCAACGAGCCATGAAACGCGAATTTCCAGACCATCCGCTGGTGGGCGTGGGAGGCGTCGTCATCCACCACAACCGCGTGCTGCTCATCAGACGCGGCAGCGAGCCGCTGAAGGGCAAATGGTCCATTCCCGGCGGGCTCCTGGAATTGGGTGAGGATCTATCGGAGGCCGCGCGCCGGGAATTGAAGGAGGAGACCGGCCTGGACGTCGAGCCGCTCGAAATTGTCGAGGTCTTCGACAGAATCTTTCGCCGAGGGCGCCGCGTGCGCTTCCACTACGTGATTGTGGACTACATCTGCAGGCTGAAAGGCGGCCGCCTTCGGCCCGCCTCGGATGTGCTGGAAGCGCACTGGGTCCGACGCGAAGACCTGGGGAAATACCATCTCACCCGGAAAGCCACCGCTGTGGCCCACAGGGCTTTCGAGTACTTCGATCGGCTGGCAACAAGGCAGAAGGCTTCCAGTCAAAAAATCCGGCTCCAGAAATGAAAAGCCCCTGGTCCCGCCCTTGCGGAACCAGGGGCTCGGGAACTGATGGGGATTGGCAACCCGCTTCGGAGCGGAAACGGCGCTGGCTAGCGCCTTGCCACATCGCCTCTTCCCCGCGGGAAGAGGTCCCACAAAACACCGCGCTAGCGAGCGCCTACGCCTCAGTTCCCTCGCTAAGGTTACTCTCGATTGACATGGATCACCTCCTTTCTAGCGTTAGCGCGATACTAAAATCCGCTGTCGTGCAAGTCAAGAAAAATCTGTTTTCCTAAGCCCGGTATCGGCCCATGATGGCGCGCCAGCGCAGGGCAACGAGGTCGAAGAACATCCGCGTCGAGTCGCGGAGGAAGTGTACCTTCGTCGCGGGGTTATCGTTCCAGCGAACTGGGACTTCGACAATTTTCCCTCCCAGGTGCTCAATCAGAAACAACAGCTCGGGATCGAATCCAAAGCCCGTGACGTTTTGAAGTTCGAAAGCTCGCATTGTGGTCTCCCGCCGGAAGAGCTTGAGTCCGCACTGGGTATCCTGAATTTTGAGTCCGGTAGAGAACCGAACGAGCATATTAAAGACCCGGCCAGCCATCTCTCTCCGCCAGGGTTGGTGCACTCCAATCAAACGCCGGTCCAGTGCGCGCGAGCCCACCGCGGCGTCGGCCCGCTCCGATTCCAGGGCTCCGAGAAGTTTGTTGGTTTCTTCAATCGGAGCGGAAAGGTCAGCGTCTGTGAAGAGGACAAACTGGCCGCGCGCTTCGAGCGCGCCGCGCCGGACCGAGTAGCCCTTCCCACGGTTGGGCTCATTGCGCAAGACACGGATGCCAGGATGACGCTCGCAGTACTCGGCGAGAAGTTCGGGCATGTCGTCGCGTGAACCGTCGTCGACGATGATGAGTTCGCACGGAAAGCTCCGCGTGTCGAGATATTGCCGGACTTTTTCCAGCGTGCTGCCGATGCGCAGCGCTTCGTTGTAGGCAGGAATCACCACGCTGAGGAAGGGGGCGGACATACGACGAGACTATACGAGAGAGATTGGATGCCCGTCAAAAGGCAAGTCCAAGAGTTGCGGGGACGATCACTTGGGCCCCGGCCAGCCGTGCTTTCCGATCAAGGGTACGAACTGGCAGGGGTCGAGGAAACGCGTACTCGTCTCCGCTCCGTGCTTGAAAATCTGAAGCAAATCCTGACGATTTCGATCCCCTACGGGAATCACCAGGCGCCCACCGTCCGCGAGCTGCTCGATCAGTGGTTCCGGAACGCGGGGCGCAGCGGCGGTGACCAGAATCGCCTGATACGGGGCGTCGGCGGGATAGCCCTCCGTCCCGTCGCCCTCCACCACTTTCACGCGGTTGAACCCGAGCCACTGGAGCCGCTCGCGGGCTGCGTCGGCCAAAGACCCATTGCGCTCGACGGTGACCACCTCGGCGCCAAGGTATGCCAGAACAGCAGCCTGATAGCCGGCCCCGGTGCCGATTTCGAGCACCTTGTCACCAGGGCTGATTCTCGCGGCCGCCGTCATGGCTGCCACGATGTAGGGCTGCGAAATGGTCTCCGTTGTCCCGATCGGCAGCGGACGGTCCTCATAGGCGGCGCCGAGATGTTCCGGGAGGACGAACTCGTGGCGCGGGACCGAGAACATCGCGTCCAAAACGTGTGGGTCCTGCACGCCCCGTCGACGAATCTGCTCCTCCACCATGGCGCGGCGCTCGGCTTCGTATGGCACGGCTTCTTGAGCCGCTTCAAACACCGAACGATTCATGGCTGTCACCTCGATGGACTGGGAGAAACCTGCGCGAGGAACTCCCTTTCATGTGCCCATTATCGCGCCGATTTGTCTTCCTCAATGACTTTTCTTCGCGGCGGGTTGCGTCGCCGAGAATCTACTCGCCCCTGGAACGAGCATGGCCCGTTGCCCAAAGGTTATAATGCCGTGGAGTGGAAAGTGCTGCTCGGCGCCAGCAATCTCCTGATAGCTGACGGCTGCAAGCTGGTTTCTATGAACGGTGAAAAGTATTCTCGCCAGATCCTGTTCCCGCCCGTCGGCCTTGACGGACAGGAAAAGCTTCTGGGATCGCGCGTGGTCATCGTAGGTTGCGGCGCGCTGGGCACGGCGCAAGCGAACGCGCTGGTGCGTGCGGGGGTCGGCTCGATACGAATCATCGACCGGGACTTCGTCGAGGAGAGCAACCTGCAGCGTCAGTTGCTCTTCGATGAGTCGGACGCCGCCCAAAGTCTCCCCAAGTCTGTTGCAGCGGAACGAAAGCTGCGCGCCATCAATTCCGACGTCAGGGTGCAAGGTGTCGTGGCGGATGTCGAGGGGCACAACATCGAAGAGATGGTGAATGGATTCGATCTCATCCTTGATGGCACGGACAATTTCGCGACCCGGTATCTGATCAATGACGTTTCCATCAAGCTGGGGATTCCATGGATTTACGGGGCCGTGGTCGCCAGCTACGCCGCCACCATGACCGTCGTTCCTGGCCGATCGCCCTGCCTGGCGTGCGTGTTTTCGAAATCGCCCGAGGGTGTCCACGAAACCTGCGACACCGTGGGCGTGATCGGCCCGGCCGTCACCTGGGCGGCCTCGATTCAAGCCACGGAAGCCATGAAGATTCTGCTCGGGCGATTCGACGAGCTTCACGGCTCGCTCCTCGCCTGCGACATTTGGAAAAACCATTTTCAGGAAATCAAACCTCAAATAAATCCCGATTGTCGTGTCTGCGCAGCGCACGAATTTGTCCACCTTGGCGCGCGCACGTCGGCGAGCACCACACTTTGCGGCCGCGACGCGGTCCAAATCTCGCCCGCCAAATCGCGCAACCTGAATCTCCAATCTCTGCGCGAGCGACTCGAACCGCTGGGCGAAGTTCGCTCGAACGAGTACCTTCTGCGGTTTCGTGTCGGGCAAAACGATCTGACGGTCTTTTCTGACGGCAGAGCCATCATCAAAGGAACGCACGATCCCGCTACGGCCCGTAGCCTTTACGCCAAGTACGTTGGTTCTTAGTGCATTGCCACTGAGCGACAACCGCGGTCGGGAATCGAGTCCCGACCTTCCAGCCAATCCGAGATGGGCAAGCTGCCACGTAAGTGCATTTTCTTTAGCTATTTAGAATGGTTTAAGCCAAATCCAAAAAGAAACGCTTGACACGCTTCTGATTTATATGTATATTTGCGCATATAAGAATCTATGGACCGAGACACTGAAATCCTGCAAGCCCTCGCCGAGCCCACCCGGTTGCGCATCCTCAATCTGCTGACCCAGGCGGTCGAGATCTGTGTCTGCGAATTAGTGGACGCGCTCGGGATCCCCCAGTACGGTGTTTCGCGGCACCTGAACGTGCTCGCCGCGGCAGGCTGGGTCGAGGACCGGCGGCAAGGCAAGTGGATTTACTACCGGATCTCGCGGAACCTCAAGCCGTACCAGAGGACCGTGCTTAATGCCCTTAGGCAGCTCCGTGAAGAGCGTGAGGACTTCCGGCGAGACGAAGCGCGCGCCGGGCGCCGCCTGGAATTACGCCGAGGCGGAGTTTGCTGCGTGGGCTTGGTCACAAATATCGGAGAGGCCAATTTGCCGTCCTCAAGGTGAATCGAGCCCGCAGCCGGAAAGAGGATTACCCCATTCAAAGGAGACGAGGGAGACTATGGAGACAGAAAAGGTGAGTATCGAACCGGAAAGCATCAAGAAAGTGGTTAAGGAGAAATACGGAGCCATCGCACGCGGGGAGGTCAAGGGTTGTTGTTCGACGTCGAATGCGGCGAGTGACACTCTCTACAACGTGGGCACCGTGGCCCGGGGCTACAAGCAGAGCGAACTGGCGGAGATTCCCTCCGGGGCGAATCTCGGCCTCGGCTGTGGCGATCCGACGGCGGACGCCGATATTCAACCGGGCCACACCGTCCTCGACCTCGGCAGCGGCGCGGGGATTGACTGCTTCCTCGCGGCTCGCCGCGTCGGCGCGCAGGGACGCGTGATCGGTGTGGACATGACTGACGCCATGCTGGAGAAGGCCCGTGCCAACGCCCGGGAAGGCGGTTTTTCCAACGTCGAGTTTCGCAAGGGCGAAATCGAGAAGCTCCCCGTCGAGTCGGCGACGATCGACAGGATCATCTCCAATTGCGTCATTAATCTCGCTCCCGATAAGCGGCCGGTTTTCGCCGAGGCCTATCGGGTGCTCAAGCCGGGCGGAGTCCTCTCGATTTCCGATATCGTCTCTTTCGGAAGCGTTCCCCAGTCCGTGCGGCGGGATGCGGAGTTGTGGGCGGGATGCATCGCCGGGACCATGGATAAGGCAGACTATCTCGCGCTCATTCGTGAGACAGGTTTCAAGCAGGTAACGGTTCGCAAAGAAGTCGTTTACGACGCCGCGCGAGGGCCGGACTACGGCTTCGCGAGCGTCACCGTGTGGGCGACGAAGTAGACGCGGGTGGCGGGTCCAATGGGGAAACAGGGCCGCGGCTTGAGCCGCGGCCCCGCGCTCCTGTGGAGATTTCCGGCAGTCCCTGTCACAGAAAACAGAGACCCATAACATCCGCATCAGCGAATGTCTTCCGACTTGACGGAGACGGCAGCCGTCTGGCGCAGCGCATTGGCCGCGACCACAAGCTCACGTGTTAACTGGTATTCGAGCTGAGTCCCGGTGGGCAGCGTAAGGTCCGCTCCGCGACGGCGCATGGAATCCGCGATACCAGCCCCGGCGCCAATTGCCCCGCCGATTACGGCACCGTGCGGGCCGGCGATCAGGAGGCCGATGAATCCGCCGCCACCCACACCCAGACCCACTTCCTGAGCGTCACGCAGCTTTGACGAAGGCCCTTTGACGTAGCCTTCTTCGTCGTGCACCTTCGCCCCCGGAGCGCCGTAAGCATTGGTCAGCACGGCGTTCGGAGTCAGGGTGCGCCCATCGGGCAAGGTGACGTGGTCAATGTCAAGCCGCATCTCCCCGACGCCTCGAATACGGCCGGGCTTGACCAGCCAGGCAATGCGGCCGTCGATCATCGACCCGACAGGGATGACTAGGTCGTTACCGATGTACAGCGGTTCCGAGACTCGCGCCTGGAAGGGATCGTTCTGAAAGTTCGATTTCGTGCTGAGCGTTTGGGTGAGTCGGCAGTTGAATTTGGTGCCAGCCGCTACGGTGTGTGTTTCGGCTTGCAGTGTTCCGACGACCCAAACGGTGAGAAACAGACAAAGCAACGCACGCTTGACCATGTGTGGAAACCTCCCTTGATCACTCATGGCCGGACCCTGGCGCTTTGTCCAGCAGATTTGATTGAAGAGGGAGTCCGCCAAACGGCGGACTCCCTTGCCCTGATCGGCTTGTAACCCTAATTCGGCGCGCTCCCCTCAGCGCGAGGCCAACTCAATAGCGCCTTTCGGAGTACTGATGTACCCCGTTACCGTCTTAGAGTTTACCTTATTGACCACCAGTTCGTAAAACTTTTTTTGGCCCTTCAGGTAGAAGAAGACCGGCTCGTTCACCGTGCGGTCTTTCTTTTCCACTTCCATGTCATCGGCCACCAGGTTCATATTGAACCGATGCCGCTTGGTATTGGTCTTCTTGAGGATTAATCCCACGTTGGCGACCTGGACGGGCTTGCTCTTTTCCGCCGTGAATTCGAAATAGTCGCGTTCGCCGAGTTTTCGCAGCGTTTCAATGTCGTCGTGATTGCGTGCGATGAGCGTTCCGAGTTCGCTACGCGCCATGCCGAGGTCGGCGCGTGTGGAGTCGAGCAGCGTACGCGTGCTGTCCAAGTCGGTGCGCGTGGAGCTTACGTTCTGGCTGAGAGTGCCGACCTGCTCCTGATCAGCTTTCTTGGCGAGTTCCGCCTGGAGCATCTCGCTAGTCTGGCGGTGCTCAACTTGAAGCTGGGTCACGACGGCGCGCGCCTTGCGCAATTCGCGGTTGGCCGCACCGGAGCGCTTCTTCGCATCTTCGACATCTTTGCGCAGGGTTTCCATCTCCTGAGTCGTCGCATCATTGTTGGTTTCGACGCGCGCGGCAACGTTCTGCTCGAGCTGCGCGGTCGTGGTTTTCTGGAATGACGCTTGTTGCGCCTCGAGCGATTCGCGCACCGTGCCGATCTTCGAAATGGTGTAGACCTGGGCCAAGGCCAGCCCAGCGAGCACCACAAAGATCGCCACAAACTTGCCCGTGTGGGAGCTTGTGCCAGCAGCTTGTGTGGGCTCCTGACGAGGAATCTCATCAATTGGCATATAATTGTCTCCTTCTGGGTTTCCTAGGGGGCGTATTTTGCCTGTTCCGAGGAATTCTCCGCCTCGTTATCTAGCAATAGGGCTGCCAATTGGTCAAATATGTCGCCATTGAAATCAATGGCTTATGGTTGGACCTCCGCCAGCCCAGCATACAGCCGGGAAGCAACTACCCGACAAGTATGTAAGATTGGAGCGGTATCCGGTCATAGGGCTTTGGGCTGCGCAGCGCGTCGCCTCGGGAGTTCGGATTACGCAAATGAAGAATGGGCCGCAGCTTCATCCGGATATACCTCGAAAGTCTTGTCCAGGGCCGCAGTTTCCAGCAACGCGGAAACCTTGGAAGTCAGCTGACAAAGTTTCAACTGGCCGCCGGCTTCTCGCGTCGACTTGAGAAGGCCCACCAGGGCGCCCAGGCCGGCGCTGTCGACGTAGGTTACTCGGGAGAGGTTGAGAATAATTTTCGTCCTCCCGGCCTCGATGATGGGTCGAACGTCTTCCTTCAACTGGGTGACGGGAGCGCCCACCGTCAAGCGCCCCGAAATATCGAAAATGGTGATGTCGGCGAGGCCTCTAACCACAACGTGAACAGAAGGCTTGATCATTTCGCGCGACCTTGCCCAGCCTTCCTTGTTGACCTGCCGGGCGCGGCCGAGCGCCAGCGCTTCGGGAGGAACGTCTTCCGTGATGGTTGAGCCGGCGGCGACATAGGCGCCCTTCCCGATGCGGACCGGGGCCACAAGCATGCTGCCGCTGCCGATGAACACGCCGTCGCCGATGCTGGTGGGGTGCTTCGTCTCGCCATCGTAGTTGCACGTGACGGTTCCGGCCCCGACGTTTACTTTCTCGCCAATTGACGCGTCTCCAATATAGGTCAGGTGCATGGACTTCGTTCCCCGCCCCACGCGCGACTTTTTCACCTCGACGAAATTTCCGATGTGTGCTCCTTCTTCAACGAGCGCTCCTTCGCGCAGGTGCGCGAACGGGCCAACGCTCGCACCGTTAGCGACCTGCGACGCGGTGACCACCGAGCCCTGGCGCACCGTCACATTGTCGCGGAGGACGGCGTCGGTCAGCGTGCACCAGGACTTCACCGTGCAGGCCTCACCGATGCGCGTCGCGCCCAGCAGGCTGACGCCCGGTTCGATGACCGTATCGCGGCCCACCACCACTCCGGCGTCAATATACGTGCAGGCGGGGTCCACGATCGTGACGCCTTCGCGCATGAGCGCCTCGGCTTTGCGCAGGCGCAGCATCTTTTCGACGCGCGCCAGTTCCACGCGGTCGTTGACGCCCAGCACCTCGCGCGAATCGTCCACGTCAAACGCCATGACCTTCAGTTTTCGCCGGTTGAATATCTCGATGAGCTCTGTGAGCAGGTACTCCTTCTGAGCGTTACGATCGGTGATTTCAGGGAGGTACTTGAGCAGTTCCTTTCGGGAAAAACAAAGGATGCCCGAACTAATGTCGCGGATCTTCTTCTGTGCGGGAGTGCAGACCTTTTCTTCCACGATGGCGCGAACGCGTCCCCCGGCGCCCCGCACGATGCGGCCGTAGCCGAGCGGGTTTTCGACTCGCGTACTGAGGATGGTCGCCGCCGCCTTGGTCCTGTCGTGGGCCTCGACCAGCGCCCGCAGCGTCTCCGCCTGAAGCAAAGGCGCATCGCCGACCAGCACCACGACGCTGGAACTGGGCGAGCGCTCGAGTTCGCCGCGGGAAACCAGCAGGGCATGGCCGGTCCCCAGTTGCTCCTTCTGCTCGATAAAAGTGACTTCGGGCCACGAGAGCATCTCGCGAACCTCCTCGCTCTCGTGGCCGATCACCATGAACGTGCGCTCCGGCCCCGCGGCAATCGCCGCTTCCAGCGCGTAGGCGCCCAGCGGACGCCCCGCCAGGCGATGCAGCATCTTCGAGTGCTCCGACTTGAAGCGAGTGGCTTTGCCCGCCGCCAGGATCAGTATGGAAAATCCCTTGTTCGCCATCTTCAGTCCCTTTCGGCGCCGCGCGTGAAGCCCTGCAAAGCAGCGCCGTCAGATTTCTTTGGAGTGTCACTCTATCCCCGATTGCTCCCACTGGCAAGGTGCGAGTTGCCACCGCCACGGCCCGGCCTGCGTCCCCCGGATTCTGGCTGCTTGCTTCTGGCTTCTCGTTTTACCCCTCGTCACTCATCACTCGTCACTTGTCATTGTCCTTTGTTTTCAACAACATCGTGGCTTCGTTCCGCGATATCTGAATATCAAGCTAACTCAGGCCAGCCCGCCAGGGCGCCTTCTTTCAGCCACTTGCCGCGCCCCTGTCTCGCCAAAGTGGAGACCTTCCGGTGGGGCCTCGCCATCCTAAGAAGGCGGCCCATCGGGCGCTTCTACATTCTTTGCTCCTTTGTTTTCAATAACATCGTGGGTTCGTTCCGCCATTTCTTTAATTTTCATGCCCCGCAGATACCAGCCTACCTCACTTTGTCACGACGCCGACTCCCTCCATAAGCCGGATCAACATTGATATTCATACCTCGAGATTTTGAATTTCGAGTCAGGCCTCAAGTTCACACTTCTGGCTTCTGACTTCTTGCTTCTGGCTACTGATGTTACCGCTCAATACTCGTCACTCGCCACCTGTCACTGTCCTTTGTTTTCAGTAATATCGTGGCTTCGTTCCGCATGTTCTTGCTCTCGGGATACCCTCACCCGCCCGCCTTCGGCGTCCACCCTACCCCGGAGGGAGAGGGCAGAACTCAGAGTTTGAAACCCACCCCTCGCCCCTTTGGGGGAGAGGGTGGTCCGAGCCATCGGACGGGGTGAGGGGTGTAGGCTAGGTGCGGCCACACGGTCTCCGATCAACAACTAGTCTAACATATGTAGCCTCCCAAGTCCATAGACCGGCGAAGCCGAGGGGCACCTTCCCTCGGGCGAGACAATCCGGCTCGCAACCTCTGACTCCTGACTCCTGAATCCCGTTCTTTCACGCCTTCGGATGCGACTTGTCGTAGACCTCCATCAACTGCTTGATGGAGACCTGGGTATATTTCTGCGTCGTGGCCAGGCTCTTGTGGCCGAGCATTTCCTGGATGGCGCGCAGGTCGGCGCCTTCGGCCAGCAGGTGCGAGGCGAAGGCGTGCCGCAGCCCGTGCGGGCTGACGCGAAGGTTGGGAAGGAGCTGGCGCGCGTATTTCTTGAGGAGCCGGTCGACGGAGCGGGCCGTCAGGCGGCCGCCGCGCTGGTTGAGAAAAAGCGCGCCCGAGGATTTCTTGTTTTCGTGAAGAACGCGCTCGCGCACAGGGAGGTAGGCATGGATCGCCTCGCGCGCCTTCGAACCAAAAGGCACGATGCGCTCCTTGTTGCCTTTGCCGCGCACCAGCACCATGCCCTCGCCAAAGTTCACCTGGCGCAGGTCGAGGCCCACCAGCTCGCTGACGCGCAGCCCGGAGGCGTAGAGCAACTCGAGGATGGCGCGGTCGCGGATGAGCGCCGGATCGCCGGTCGCGGCGCCTTCCGCGATGCGGTTCAGGAATTCATTCATCTCCTCTTCCGTCATGACGCGCGGGAGCGCGCGCGCCAGCTTGGGTGTCGAAACCGCCTTGGAAGGGTTTTCCGCGATGATCCGGTCGCGCACGAGGAATTTGAAAAACGCCCGAACCGCAGAAAGCTTTCGCGCGATGGAGGTTTTCTTTTTCTCCGCTTCAAAAAGGTACGCGAGGTAGGCGCGGATGCGCAGCGCGTCAACGGATTTTATGGCAACCTCTTCTTCACCGGCATGCTGGATGAGAAAATTGCGGAATTGCTCGAGGTCGCTGCGGTAGTTGCGGACCGTGTGGGGCGAAGCGTTCCGCTCGTACTGGAGATACTGGATGTAGCGTTCAATCAGTTCCGTCACGAGAAAAGCCATCCATTGTTTGTAGGGGCACGGCGCGCCGTGCCGTGCCCCTACGATTCGCCCGCGACTCTGCCCGAGTAGGCATGATAGTTACATTCATTTTTCCAAGCGGACCAAACGTTCAGGTCTGCGAGCGCGCGGTCGCACTGGCGCGCGCGTCGCGCCTTGCGGTCGCGCGCGACGGGCCGCGCCAGATCCTCGAAGGGAGCCAGCAGGTCGAAGGAAATGTTCGCGGGCTGGTAATGGCTCGGGTCGGCGTGCGTCACGTAGTGAATGAGCGACCCGAGCGCAGTCGTACGAGGTGGCGGCTCGTATACCCCACCCATCGCCCGATGGACCATCGCGAGTCCCGCCAGCAGCCCGGTCGAAATGCATTCCACGTACCCCTCGACGCCGGAGAGTTGCCCGGCGATGAACACCGAGGGAAAAGCTTTTAGGCTCAAGTCGGGGGAAAGAAGCGCCGGAGCATTGACATACGTGTTGCGGTGAATCTGCCCAAAGCGCAGGAATTCCGCGTTCGCGAGGCCGGGAATCAAGCGGAGAATCCGCTTCTGCTCGCCGAACTTGAGATGGTTCTGAAAACCCACCAGGTTGTAGCTGGACGTCCTCAGATTTTCGGCGCGAAGCTGCACCACGGCGAAGGGCCGCTTACCGGTCCGCGGGTCCACGAGGCCCACGGGACGCATGGGGCCGAAGCGCAGCGTGTCGTAGCCGCGCCGCGCCAGTTCTTCGATGGGCAGGCAGGCCTCGAAGTAATTCAAGTCCTCAAATGTGTGCGGCGCGACTTCCTCCGCGCTCATCAGTGCTTCGTAGAAAGCGTGGTATTCCTCCTCGGTCATGGGGCAGTTCAAATAATCTTCGCCGCCCTTGCCGTAGCGCGACGCGCGAAAGATGCGTTCCATGTTCAGCGTTTCGGCGTCGACAATGGGGCTGATGGAATCGTAAAAGGCAAGGTGCTCCGCCCCGGTGAGCTTTTGGAGCGAGGCCGCGAGCGAGTCGGACGTCAGAGGACCGGTGGCGATGAGCACGAAGCCTTCGCCGGGAATTTCCTGAAGTTCTTCATGGCGCAGCTCGATCAGGGGATGGGTGGCGATCACCGATGTCACCGCCTCGGCGAATTTCTCGCGATCGACCGCTAGAGCCGAGCCGCCCGGCACGGCGTTCGCGTCGGCACAGCGCATCAGCAGCGACCCGGCCCGGCGTAGCTCTTCCTTGAGCAGCCAGGAAGCCGCCCCGGCTGAATTCGACTTGAGGGAATTGCTGCAGACGAGCTCGGCGAGATTTCCGGTCTTGTGCGCCGGCGTCGAGCGCGTGGGACGCATCTCGTAGAGCGCGACGCGCACGCCGCGTTGCGCCAACTGCCAAGCCGCCTCGCTCCCCGCCAGCCCGCCGCCGGCAATGATGACCTTGCTCATCCCACGGATTATATCAGCAGCCGCACGCGGCCGAAGTGGCCGGATGCGCCGCGACCGAACTTCGGCGGGGCAGGGTGCTATAATGTGCCCATGCGCATTTCCACCAAATTCACCTACGAGGACTTGCAGGCCATTCCGCAGGACCGCAACCGATACGAAATCGTCGAGGGAGAACTTTTCGTGACACCTGCCCCCATCCCGCTGCATCAGAGAATTGCCGGAAATCTTTACGCGGAACTACGTCAGCATATTCGGAAGCATAGCCTCGGCGAAGTTCTGATGGCGCCCGTCGATGTCGTATTTTCAGATTCGACGGTATTGGAACCCGACATCGTTTACGTTTCGCGCGCCCGGCAGGACATTATCGGCGAAAAGAATCTTTCGGGGTCGCCCGACCTAGTCGTGGAAGTTCTGTCCCCATCCACACAACGCCTCGACCGCAGAGTCAAACCCAAGCAGTATGCCCTTTACGGAGTCCCGGAATTCTGGCGGATCGATCCGGATGCGGAAATCGTGGAAGTTTTCCGGCTCGCGAATGACGCCTATGAACAGGCCGCCAGCTTGGGCTTTGGCGACGAACTCACCTCACCGCTGTTTCCCGGCCTCAGCTTGCCCGTAGCCACGCTGTGGGAACGGTAACAAGAGAAGTTTCAGGTGGACAAGGAACAGTGAATAGAGGAGGTAGTTGCTTGCTGCCGACTGCCAACTGCCGACCCCCGACCGTGTCTATGCCATCGCGAGCTCGTACGTGCAGGCTTCGTTCGGGCATTTCCGGACGGTGCCGGACTTCTTGCTCAATTTCTCCACGAGGAGGGGGAAGCCGCACTGCGGGCACGGCTCGTTGACGGGTTTGTCCCAGATGGTGAACTTGCAGTCGGGGTAGCGGCTGCAGCCGTAAAAAGTTTTGCGGCGGCGCGTGCGGCGGACGATGAGCTCGCCCGTGCAGCCTTTTTCCGGGCAGGCGATGCCGATCGTCTCGCGCTTGATGTATTTGCAGTTGGGGTAATTGCTGCACGCCGTAAACTCTCCGTAGCGGCCGTGCTTGACAACGAGCTGATTGCCGCACTCGGGGCACTTTTCGTCGAGGAGTTTATCTTGCACGGCCTGCGCCATGCCTTCCTTCATCACGATCTTTTTCGTGTTGCGGCACTCGGGGTAGCCCGTGCAGGCGAGGAAGTAGCCGAAGCGGCCGCGCTTGACGGCCATGCGCTTGCCGCATTTCTCGCAGTTCTGCTCCTCGACCTCGGGGGCGGGAGGGCCGCCGCTGCCGTACTTGGCGGCGAGCTCCGGAGGGAGGTCGCTGGTGCCGTCGCAGTCGGGGTAACCCGTGCAGGCGAGAAACGCTCCGTTACGGCCGAGGCGGATCACCATCGGTTTGCCACACTTTTCGCACTTCTCCTCGGTGGGAATGCCCTCGCCCTTGACGTCTTCCATCTCGCGCTCGGCGAGGCGCAGGTCGCGCTTGAACTTCTTGTAGAATTCGTCGAGCGCGTCCGTCCACGAGAGCTTGCCCTCTTCCACCTCGTCCAATTCCTCTTCCATGCGCGCCGTGTAGGCGATGTCAAAGATGTCGCTGAAGTTTTTCACCAGCAGGTCGCTCACCACCATGCCCAGCTCGGTGGGGAAGAACCGACCCTGGTGCTTGTTCACGTAGGCGCGGTTCTGAATCACGGTGAGGATCTGCGCGTAGGTCGAAGGTCGGCCGATGCCTTTTTCCTCCAGCGCCTTGACCAGTGTGGCCTCATTGAAGCGCGGCGGAGGCTCGGTGAAGTGCTGTTCCGGATGGAGCCGGGCAAGCTTGAGGCGCTCGCCCTCTTGTAGGGCGGGCATGCGATGCCGGAGCTCTTCTTCGTCTTCCATCTCCGCCTTCTCGTCCTTGCCCTCCTCATAGACGGCGCGGAATCCGTTGAACTTTTCGACCGAGCCCGTAGCGCGAAAGAGATATTCTCCGGCATCGATATCGATGGTCGTCTGGTCGAAAACCGCCGGGTTCATCTGCGAGGCGACGAAGCGCTGCCAGATCAGCCTGTAGAGTTTGAACTCGTCGGGCCCAAGGTAGGAGCGGAGGGAGTCGGGCGTGCGCAGCACGTCGGTGGGGCGGATGGCCTCGTGGGCGTCCTGGGCGCCTTTCTTGCTTTTGTAGTGAATCGCCTGCTCGGGCAGGTACGCTGCGCCGAAGGTCTTCTGGATGTACTCGCGCGCGGCCGCGAGGGCGCCTTCCGCCACCCGCGTCGAGTCGGTCCGCATGTAGGTGATGAGTCCGATCGAGCCTTCTTCGCCCAGCTCCACGCCTTCGTAAAGCTTCTGCGCGAGCATCATGGTTTTCTTGGCGGAGAAGTGAAGCTTACGGACGGCTTCCTGCTGCAGCTTGCTGGTGATGAAGGAGGGGACGGGGTACTTCCGTTTTTCCTTCGTCGTTACCGACTTCACCACGAACGGGGAAGCCTTGATCGCCGCCGCGTGGCGCTCGGCGCTTGCCTGGTCGGGAATCTCCAGGTCTTCGCCGCGAATCTTGAACAACCTCGCGTTAAAGGCCGGGGGATGCTTCCCCTGCAGGTGCGCCTCGATCGTCCAATATTCCTTGATCAGAAACGCCTGGATCTCGCGTTCGCGTTCCACGATCAGGCGCAGCGCCACGGTCTGCACGCGCCCGGCGGAAATCCCTTGTTTCACCTTATCCCAGAGCAGGGGACTGATCTGGTAACCTACCAGGCGGTCAAGAATCCGCCGTGCCTGCTGGGCATCGACGAGTTTGGAATCAATTTCCCCCGGATGCTCAAACGCCTCGTGGATGGCGTCCTTGGTGATCTCGTTGAACATGACGCGATAGAATTTGCGTTTTTTCCCGTTCAGGAGTTCCTGCAGGTGGGCGCAGATGGCCTCGCCCTCGCGGTCGGGGTCGGCGGCAAGGTAGATGGCGTCCGCTTTCGACGCGGCAGACTTCAGTTCCTGGATTACATCCTTCTTGCCGGGGATGGTGATATACGTCGGCTCGAATTTTTTCTTCAGGTCGACGCCCAGCTCTTTCTTGGGCAGATCCATGACGTGGCCCATGGAGGCCTTGACGGTATAGTCCCCACCCAGGTACTTGTTGATGGTCCTGGCCTTGGCCGGCGATTCGACGATAACGAGAGATTTAGCCATTGGAAAAGTTGAGACTCGGCAGTTTATGGTCAGCAGTTAAGACTCAACAAACACTCCTTCACAGGTCGGCCGTGATGAGATGCCCGAGAGAATCGCCTCGATTGGCGCAGCGTTCATAGATTGCAGTCAGACGCTCGAAGCTGTCAACTGCCGGCTAGCGCCGCGTTACGGAAGAAATTGAAACATGCATTGCGTTAGGGCACGGCTTCAGCCGTGCCGACAAGGGTCACTCAAACTGACCGCGGCTTCAGCCGCTGAGGCCGTAACCCTCAGGGCCTAAAGGCCCTTGGAAGCGTCGCCCCATCCAGAGCGGCACGGCTGAAGCCGTGCCCTTCCGCCGAGAGCTAATGTTTCACCTATTTACGTAACGCGGCACTAGTAACTGTGTACGGCCCTCTTCACAGTTTACGGATAAAGTTCTTTCCCGGCAACTGGCGGATCAGGCCGTTCATTTCGAGCTCGAGCAAAGTCTGCAGAATCCGCGGGGGAGGAATGGCCACCGCGCCGAAGATCGAGTCGATAAACGCGGGCTCATCGACGCGGAGAAAATCAAACACCGCCTTCTGGTCCGCGGTCATCGATTGCTCGAAAAGCGACGGCGCCCCTTCCGCCTGAGAACCTTCCGAGGCCGCATCGGGCGGCATCAGTTGCCTTCGGACTTCCGCCGGAAACTCTTCGACGACGTCCATCCATTGATCGACCAGTTTGGCGCCCTGCTTGATCAGGTGGTTGGGCCCAAAACTCTGGGCGGAGGTGATATTTCCGGGAACGGCAAACACCTCGCGGTTCTGGTCGAGCGCCAGGCGCGCCGTGATGAGCGAGCCGCTGTATTCGGCCGCCTCCACCACGAGGACGCCGAGTGAGAGTCCGCTGATGATGCGGTTGCGGATGGGAAAATTTTCCGGCAACGGGCCGACCCCGATGGGGAACTCCGAAATCACCGCCCCGCTTTCGGCGATCTTCTCCCCCAGCTTGCGATTCTCGCGGGGATAGATTTCGTCCATGCCGCGGCCTTGAACCGCGATGGTCCTTCCACCCTTGGCCTCCAGCGCTCCGCGATGCCCGCAGCTATCGATTCCTCTCGCCAGGCCGCTCACGATCACCACCTGCCGCTCGGCAAGGTCTCGCGCCAGCCGGTGAGCCACCTGGCTGCCGTAGGCGCTCGGTTTTCGCGTGCCGACTATCGCCACGGCGCATTGCGAGAGAACCTTCACGTCGCCACGGACGAAGAGCACCAGAGGAGCATCGGGGATTTGCCGGAGCAGCGGCGGATAGTCCTCGCTGTCGTAGGTAAGAAACTGGCAATTTGCTTTCCGTGTCGCGACGAGGTCACTCTCGGCTTCTTTCAGCCCCTCCTGCGCGAAGATTGCCTGGGCAACATGGGGGGGAATGCCGCAGCTCTCGAGTTCGGTGAGCGAAGCCGTATAGGCCGCTTGCGCGCTCCCGAAATGATCGATCAGACGGTGAGCGCCGCGAATCCCCAATCCCTCGATCCGCACCAGCCCAAGCCAATATGTGATCGCATCCTGGCTCATGATTCAGCCCGCCAACTCCCTTCCTTGTTAAGGAGGAGGTAGGGGGTGGTCGCCGCACAAAACCATTTGGCTGCCTGCGGCAGGCAGGCACAACCCGTGCCGTGGCCGGTCCGCCACTACCATCGCAAAAGAGTGCAGCGTAGCGCAAGCGCAAAAACATGAGATGCGCCAGCCCGCGAAGCTCTGAGAGGGCCTCCAAATGGTCTCCGCCATCCGATGAAAGCGAGTATAATTGGCCGTAGCTTCACCTTACGCCCCTCGCCCCTCGCAGAGTGGAGGCGCTATGAGGACTCTCCGTTTGGTTGCTAGCCTGCTAGTCGCGTGTGCTCCCCTTGTTGCACAAACGTCCGACGCCCAAGATGTTAAAGGGCTTCAAGAGCGCATCAACGCTGAAGAGCGTCTTCGCAAGAAGCAGCAAAAAGAGAGGGAAAAGGCGGCCCGGAATTTGCGCCCCACGGCCACCATCAACGCCACCGCCAAAACGGTGAGGGCATTACTCGTACGCGAAATGACAAGCCTCGAGTGGACACTCTCCAAGACGGACGACCTCACCGTCAGTTTCGTACGGCCTACCGACAAATCCAAGCTGGGGGCCTATCGACTTGGTGCGGCGATGGGCGGTAACCCGGATGTGAAATACATCAATGACTTGGTACGGTTCACGACCGTGGACCTAGACAAGGCCGTAACCGTCACCATTGACACGGGAGCCGTGAGAGGCGACACGTTCAAGGACACGACCGACCTGGGGCCGAGCAGGGACGGGCGTTTCAATCTCGAAATGCAGGACCTCTTGGACCGAGTAAAGAGCAAGGCCGAAGGGGAATCAAAGTAGGCTGCCATTCCCCCCGTGCGGGCGGGTAGCCACGTTTGGGGCTTGTCCCGCCGTGGGCTTTGTATCGAATGGAAAAAGATAAAACGTGGTGGTGCCATGAAACGAGATTTCGAACTGATCCGCAAGCTCCTGATATTCTTCGAGGAGAAGCAATCTGCCAAGCATATCGAGGTCCCACCCGTGGACGGGTACGACGAAAGAACCATCAAGTACCATCTCGTGCTTCTGCACGAAGCTGGTCTGTTGCGGTGCGAACCAGTCAGGTCCACGACTAGTGACCGCGTCATCTACGTTATTCCCTTCGACCTGACTTGGGATGGGCACGAGTTTCTCGACAAGGTCAGGAATGACAGCGTCTGGAGAAGAATCCGGGACGTAATCACGTCAAAGGGTGGGGCACTTGCCTTCAGTGTCGTAAATCAGCTGGCAACTCGCTTCGCGCTGGAGATGGTGCAGCATGCCTGACGAACCCGGGGCTGGCGCAGAGCACAGCTCTGCGCTGCGGCGGTTTGTCATGGAATCGCAGAGCTTCGCTCTGCGCCAGCCCGCGATGTTGTGACCGGCCCTGGAGCTCCAAATGGAATGGCGGTGGTGTGCGCCGCGAATGACGCGGTGACGATGGTCACCCATGCGTTGATTCGTCACCGCTTCCGGGAAGAACGCACTAAATAACGCGGACAGTGGGCGTAGCG
The DNA here is from genome assembly GCA_016202975.1 of Acidobacteriota bacterium. Classification (GTDB taxonomy): domain Bacteria; phylum Acidobacteriota; class Terriglobia; order UBA7540; family UBA7540; genus JACQNR01. Next base: position 918 of record JACQNR010000038.1, on the reverse strand, counting down.
CGTACAGACCGTCAAATCACGCATCGCTTTGTGCTTAGGCGGGTTGTCATCTCATCGCAGAGCTTCGCTCTGCGCCAGCCCGAATTACCTTTGAAGCTATTCCTTGCTTGTGATTTCGAAAATCTTGGCGTCGAGGAAGAGCTGGAACAAAATCGGATCGAGAAGCTGGGACTTCACTTCCTGTCCGATAATGTCCAGGGCGCGCTCCACGGGAACGGCGCGCTTATAGGGACGGTCGCGGGCGGTGAGGGCGTCAAAAATATCCGAGATGGTCATCATTTTCGACTGGAAAGGAATCTCCTCCGCTTTCATGTGGTAAGGGTATCCGCTGCCGTCGAGTTTTTCGTGGTGGGCTTTGGCGATGACGGGAACATTTTTCAACTCTTTAGTCCAGGGAATCTGGTTCAGAAAACGGAAGCTGTGAATAACGTGCGACTCGATCTGGACACGTTCTTCGGGATCGAGGCTGCCCTTGGGAATGGTCAGGAAGCGCAACTCCTCCGGCGAGATCAGTGGTTCGGTGGGTCCGGAGGGATCCCGGAACGTCCACCCCGCGATCTCTACGAGCTTTTCCGAGGTCTTTTCAGGTAGTACGGTGGGCTCATTGGCCTGCAGGATCTGCTGGAGGAACTCATCGACGCTCTTCAGTTCATTGCCGTTTTGCAGCTCGATTTCCTCAAACGCCGGCTCATAATTCTGGTTCCCATTGGCCAGCAGGTGATCGAACTTCTAGCGATAGCCATCGAGCTCCAGCACCTTGCGAATGTACTGGAACCGTTTCTTGATGAGATCGAGTTGCGAAGGGTAAAGCTTCTTGGCTTTGACCAGAACTTCTTCGCGAACGCCGACCTTGCCGAAGTCGTGAAGGATCGACGCATAGCGGATTTCGCGGATGTCCTGGCGGGTAAAATTGATGTC
>JACQNR010000110.1 GCA_016202975.1 Acidobacteriota bacterium | reverse complement strand
TGCCCTGACTGAGGTAAGGGGGGAGAGGTTTCTTGCAGGGAGGCGCTGGACGCTCCTGCGGAAGCCGGGAGGGCTCCCCGACCCGCCAGTCGTCCCCGCGCGCAAGCGGGGACCCGCCCTTAAAGCAATCTCGGCATTTTTCGGTGCTGTGACGGGCGCCCCTACGGAAAGCAGGGGGGAGGATAGCCCTCTGAGCATCGTTCCTAAACCCACGCGGGGCGTGTATTCGCCCAGACAACAAGCCGGCATCGGCCGGCCTACGCCAATATCAGTTCAATGCCGTGCTTCTCGAGGAGCTCCTTGAAGTTGGGCGCCAACTCGCGGTCTGTGACAATCACGTCCACTGCATCGAGCGGCGACAGCGGTGCCAAGGCCTGTCGACCAAACTTGGAGTGATCCGCCACCACAATGACCCGCCGCGAAGCTTCGATCATCTTGCGTTCCGCACCCACGACGAGCGCGCTGGTGTTGCTCAACCCCGCCTCGGTGATACCCCCCGTGCCCATGATTAGAAGGTCGGCATCCACGCGGCACAAGATTTCCTCGCTATACGGACCCAGCAGGACGCCCAAGCGTGGATAAAGATGCCCGCCTGTGAGCGTTACTTCAACGCCCGGCGAGTCATAAAAGATTTGCGCGATGGGAACCGAATTCGTGATGACTTGCAGGGGGCGACCAAGCAGCCGCCGCGCGACCTCCGCCACGGTTGATCCGCCGTCCATAATGAGAGTCTGACCGTCCTCTACCAGAGCGGCGGCGGCTCTGCCAATACGCTGCTTCTCCTCCTGGGCGCGATTGACCAACCAGGCCATGTTGCGAGGCTCCCCTTGAGCCTGAAATGAAACGGCCCCCCCGCGAACCCTTCGCAGCAGACCCTTCTCTTCCAAGTCAATTAGATCGCGGCGAATGCTGGATTCCGAGGCCGCTAGTTTCGAGGCCACGGAAGCGGCATCGATGAACTCTTGGCCGCGCATCAACTCTTGGATCTTGAGTTGGCGTTCGGCAGCTCGCATTGACCTCAGAATAGCACAGGATTGGATTGAATGAAATTGAATTTTCATGATCGTTTGTGAAACATTATTTCTAAGCTGAAGGCAGCTTAAACATAACAATTTAAGGAAGTTATTGACAGAATGGATTTCAAATAGAAGAAAAGTTGTGAAATTACTTGACATATTATGAAGGAACTGTGTTAGTATTCTTCCTGTTGATTCAGTTTCGGTCAGTTCGGTGCTTGAATGGTTCCACAATTGAGTCGCGATGTCGTAGAGAGTGTAGTCAGGGAAGTTGTCTTCCGGCATCTGGAAACGTGCCCGAAAAAGGACGATTCGGCCCTTCCTTCGCGTCTGGTGGTTAACGCTTCTGCGCGCCACATACACGTTAGCAAACAAGATCTGGAAACTCTGTTTGGACCCAGCCATCAGCTCACGCCGCTTCGCCCCCTTTATCAGGAGGGGACCTTCGCCGCCCAAGAGACCGTTACCCTCATCGGGCCGCGAGGCCGCGTCATCTCCAATCTTCGTATTCTGGGTCCTCTTCGTTCCCAGTCTCAGGTGGAACTCGCATTCACGGATGCCATCATGTTGGGGATCGAGAACCTCCCCATGCGCATTTCCGGGGACATCGACAATACGCCTGGAGCGTTCGTCCTGGGTCCACGCGGAATGGCTGAACTGAAGAAGGGCGTGATCCGCGCCGCGATGCACGTCCATATGAGTCCGGCGGACTCAAGATTCTACGGTGTCCGCCATCGTGACGTTATAAAGTTGAAAGTCGGGGATGGTCCGGGAGTAACGTTTAACCAGGTGCATGTGCGCGTGGATGCCGCTTTCCGGTTGGAAGTCCACATGGACACGGATGAGGCTAATGCTTGCGCTCTGCACATGGCCAAACAGGTGGAACTGCTCAAGTAAAGAAAACTCACAGATTTATGTTCTGCACTCGAAGGAAGTGCTCAGGAGAAAAGCGATGAACCAAGCTTTAGGAATGATTGAAACCAAAGGGCTGGGGGCCCTGATCGAAGCTACCGACGCCATGCTGAAGGCAGCCAACGTCACTTTTGTGCACTGGGAACCGGTGGGTTCGGGACTCGTCACGGCGTTCGTGGAAGGCGATGTGGCGGCTGTCAAAGCCGCCACCGACGCCGGTGCGGAAGCGGCAGCGCGCCTGGGGGAAGTGGTGAGTGTCCAGGTGATTCCGCACCCGCACGGGGACTTGAGCGTCTTCACGGCGCGGCCCGCCAAGGCGGGCAAGACGAAGGATGCGGCCTGAAAGGTCGCCGAGAGGTCATCGAGGAGAGAGTCATGAATGAAGCATTAGGAGTGCTCGAAACCAAGGGGCTGGTGGGGCTGGTGGACGCGAGTGACGCCATGTGCAAGGCGGCGAACGTCCAGCTCGTGAAAATGATCCAGATCGGCGGGGGGTACGTCACCACCATCGTGCGTGGGGATGTGGGCAGCGTCCGTGCGGCGATTGATGCCGGGGCCGCCGCCGCCAAGGCTCTGAGTGAGCTCGTGGCAGCCCACGTGATCGCGCGTCCGCATGAAGGTGTTTCAGAAGGCTACTTGAAGTAGGTCCGCCGCCGGCGCGAGGGCGCGTGGCAAGCAAGCGATTCGTCTCCGTAGTGGATCGGATTCCGCCAGTAGGGCGGGTTGCGCGCCAAGACGAGAGGGTCGAAGTTGCGGAAGATTCCAGTAAAGGAGAATTGGCATGGCTCAGCAAGCAATCGGAATGATCGAAACACGCGGGCTGGTGGCTTTGGTGCAGGCCACCGACGCGATGTTGAAGTCGGCCAACGTAGTCTTAAAGGGATGGAGGAAGGTGGGCGCGGGCCTTTGCACGGCATTTGTTTCCGGAGATGTGGCGGCGGTCAAGGCCGCCGTCGATGCCGGTGCCAATGCGGCCAAGACTGTCGGCCAAGTGGTGAGCGCCCAGGTAATACCGCGCCCCCACGACGATCTCCGTTCAATTCTGCCTGAATGAATGCCCGTCAGAAGGTGGGGCTATGTTTTTGGCCAAAGTGATTGGTAACGTCGTTGCAACACAGAAGAATGCCCGCTTCCAAGGCATGAAGCTGTTATTGATCCAGCCTTACATCACGCGCGAAGGAAAGCTGGTGCAATCCGGAAGCTCCGTGGTGGCGGTGGATAGCGTGGGAGCCGGTGAAGGTGAGCTAGTGATGTTTACCCAGGGAAGTTCCGCGCGCTTGACGGAGACGACGAAAGATACCCCGGTGGATACCGTCATCGTGGGAATTGTGGACACGGTGGAAGTGGCTGGCCGACGACTGGAAAAGCCCTAGCGGTTGCGGGGCCCCGGACGACATGACGGTTTGAGACTTAGTCGAGGAATGGCCTATGCTTGCAACTACTGATTCGATGGTCGCCGCAATTGTCGAAGAAGTCTTACAGCGCCTGCAACCACAGCTGGCGTCGCCGGCGTCTGTGCGGCAGGCGGCGGGGGGTGACTTCGGAGTGTTTCCCACGGTGGACAAGGCCGTCAAGGCCGCCCGCGCCGCGCAGAAAGTTCTGGCAACGCGAAGCCTTGAAGAACGTGGCGAGGTCATCGAAATCATCCGCCGTCTCTCGTTCGAGCGGGCGGAGGAACTAGGAAGGATGGAGTTCGAAGAGTCTCAGCTCGGCCGGCTGGACCACAAAATCGAGAAGCTAAGACTTGTTAAGAAAGTGCTGGGCGTCGAAGCCCTGAAGACCGAGGCGCGCAGCGACACTTCCGGAGTCTGCCTGATCGAGTATGCGCCCTTCGGCGTCATCGCCATGGTTTCGCCCAGCACGCACGGTGTGCCCACCATGGGTGGCAACGCCATTAACGTCATCGCGGGCGGGAACACGGCGGTCTTCAGTTCCCACCCGGCAACGGCCAGGAGCGTGGCTTACGCCGTGCGGCTGTTCAACCAGGAAATCGAAAAGAAGACGGGCCTGCGCGACCTGCTCACTACTGTAGAGTCGCCTTCCATCGAGTCGGCCAACGAGCTATTCCGCCACCGCGACATCGCGCTGATATGCGTGACAGGCGGCGCGGCAGTGGTCGCGGCGGCCATGCAATCGGGTAAGCGGGTGGTAGCGGCAGGCCCAGGCAATCCTCCCGTGCTGGTGGATGAGACGGCCGACCTCAACAAGGCTGCCGAGGCTATCATCGCCGGCGCCTCGTTCGACAACAATCTGCTCTGCATCAGCGAAAAAGAAGTCTTTGTGGTGTCCAAGGTCGCCGACGAGTTCGTGGCGGCCATGAAGCGGGCAGGCGCCTCGCAGTTGAATCACGCGCAGATCGAGAAACTCACACAAACCGTCTTTACCTTTGAGGACGGGACAGACGGTGGACGCGGCCGCGCCCATGTCAAGCATGAGTTTGTGGGAAAGGACCCTGCGGTGCTGGCCAGTGCTATCGGCGTGCGCCTGGCTCCAGAAACACCTTTGCTTTTTGGCGAGACGGACGAGAATCATGCTTTTGTGCAGACGGAACAACTCATGCCTTTTCTGCCGGTGGTGCGGGTGGCCTGCGTGGACGAAGGCATCCGAGCGGCCCTCAAAGCGGAGCACGGCTACCGCCACACGGCCATCATTCATTCCCGGAATGCTGAGAACGTGACCAAGATGGCGCGCGCCTTGAATACCACCATGTTCATCCAGAACGCGCCTTGCTTTGCCAGCTTGGGTTCCGGGGGCCCCGGCTACTTGAGTTGGAGCATAGCCACACCCACTGGAGAGGGCGTCACCACGCCCTTGACGTTTACGCGACAGCGCCAGCTGACCATGGCGGGGGCGCTGCGCATCATCTAGGCTGAACCGATGTTTGTCGCCCGCATCGACGGATCGATAACCTCGACGATCAAGCACAAAAGCTTGCGAGGGACTCGCCTGTTGATCGGCCAACGGCTCGAGGCGGACGGGACGGAGGTCGGGGAACCCCTGGTGCTGGTGGATGACCTGAACGCGGGAATCGGCTCGTTCGTGCTGGTTACCACCGATGGCGACCTGGCAAGGCAGAAGCTGGCAGATAACACCACGCCCACGCGCATGATCGTGGTCGGCATTATTGACCTCGCGCAGGGCGAGCTGCATCCCGGCGCCCGGGCGTAGGGCGGGGGAGAGACAAAGCATATGCGCCTGGGAGTTGTTCGCGGCAACGTTGTGCTCAGCATGGCAGTGCCGGGCCTGAATGGCACACGATTCTTGATTGTGGAGCCCGTCACCTCGCTCGCCCTCGCGGCCCAGGACGGGACGGGCGGTGGGAAGCAGCTCGTGGTGGCCGACCATCTGGCTCCGGCCGAGGGGCAGATGATTGCCTTTGTCGAGGGCCGGGAAGCCGCGAATCCATACTGGCCCGGGCGCGCGCCGGTGGACGCCTACTCCAGTCTGCTGGTCGACACGGTGGACTACCACCCGCCCCCGCCGGCCGTGAAAAAGCGTGATCCGATGTCCAGGCCAGCAGGAATTCACGCCGGCGACCGGGATAGCAGAGCGCGTTGACGGTGTTCGGGTGAACGAAGGCAGGGACTCGCCATGAAGACAATCGATCTCGGAAGCCACAGGGTGCTGACCGGAAAGAACCTCGAAGCAGCCGTGTCCGCCGGTGCCCGCGAGGTGGTGATTTGCGATGGCGTAGTGCTGACGCCCACCGCACGTGACGTTATTCGCCGCACCGGGCTGGTTCTGATCAGTAATCACACCGGCGGAGCATCCCCGGCACCTGCTCGCCAAGTCCTGAGCCCAGCGCCGGAGAAGCAAGCGCCACCCTCCAGCCGCCCCCTCCCCCTCCCGTCATCGCGCCTGGATGAAGCGATCTTGAATTCCCCCGAGGCGCTGCCCATCAAGGAAGAAATCGTCCGAGTGGGGAAGAAGCTCTGGGATCGCCAGTATGTGGACGGGAATGGCGGCAACATCACCTACCGCATCACGGAAAACCGCGTGATTTGCACCCCCACGCTGCTTAGCAAGGCCGACCTCACGGTCGATGACCTGTGCCTGGTGGACCTGGAAGGAAACCAACTGGCCGGCAAGGGCAAACGAACTAGCGAGGCCTACTTGCATCTCGAGATTTACAAGACCGTGCCCGAAGCGCGCGCCGCGGTGCACGCTCATCCGCCCCATGCCACGGCTTACGCCATCACGGGGCGCGTGCCCCCCACTTGTGTAATTCCCGAACAGGATGTTTTCGTGGGGGCCGTCGCCATCTCCCCGTACGAGACTCCGGGTACGCGAGAGTTTGCCAGAACCATCACTCCGTACGCCAAAGACCACAACACGATCCTGCTGGCCAATCACGGCGTCATCTGTTGGGCGGATACGCCCACCCACGCCGAGTGGTATGTGGAGATCGTGGACACCTACTGCCGCACACTCATGCTGGCGGCACAACTAGGCGCCCCCGTAACACGAATTCCCCCCGACAAGAAAGCTGTACTGCTGGAGATCAAGAAGCGGCTGGGGCTGCCAGATGCGCAGTTCGGGCTGGAGGAATGCCAGCTCTGTGACCAGCCGGAAACCACCGGCGGCATCACGGTCTGCCCTACGGCATGCCCCCACAATCGTGCGGGAAGATGCGGCACGAAAAGTCAGGATCTCGAGTCCCTCATCAAGACCATTACCGA
>JACQNR010000108.1 GCA_016202975.1 Acidobacteriota bacterium | reverse complement strand
GATGGCGGCGGCACAATGCTTGCAGACAACGTTCGCACCGTCCTGGTAATACCCTTGCGTCCCGCAAATCAGGCAAGCGTCGAGCCCGGCGCGCACGGTATCGGTGGCGTCAAGGAGGGCAATGAAACGCACGCTCTTCCCCCCCGCCGGTGCGACAAAACGATGCAATTTGTGGTCGACGAGACCGCTGACCGGGATTCGGACTTCACCCGACTGCGGTTTGACCGGCTCGGCAGGCGATAGAGTTTGAGCCGAACGCGAATAAACAAAGTCGGCGCTGATCGAGAGGATGGCGAGCACGCCCACGGTCAAACCCGCCAGTTTCCAGAAACGGTCGCGCTTCCGCTCGGCCAGCAATTTGCGCCGCGCCGGTGCGGAAAGCGTCAGAGACTCATTTTTCGCGGGGGTATTCCGAAGCTTGGTCGCAGCAATCAGGATGATCGCGAGAGCCACTGCCATGACGAAGAAGAAAGCGTTGTTGTTGACGATGGGCCCGATGATGGCCATTTCGCGCTTTCCCGAAGGCAGAATCCGCGCCTCAGAAAGTTCGTGCAGGCCCGAGACGGCCAGTTGCAGTGCCACTACGAGCAGGAGGAGCGCCGTCACGCTGAAAAATTTCCGCAGGTTGACCTTCAAGCTGCCTTGGAAGAAGGCGAGCCCCAACCCGACGGCGACGGCAATGCCCAGGAGCGCACCAATGAAGTTCAGGATTTCGCTGGTGCGGAATGACACGCTCGCGAGGAACAGCACTGTCTCGACTCCCTCGCGAAACACCATTAGAAAAACGAAGGCGAACAGGCCGACGGCTGCCGCCTTGGATGGGCTTTCTGAAATCTGCGCGAGTTTGGTTTCTATCTCGCGCTTCATGTGCTTTCCGGTTCGCCACATCCAAACAGTCATACTGGCCACAAAAACCGAACCGGCAAGCATCAGCCAGCCTTCGAAGACGTCCTGATTGAGTTCAAGCCGGCTCAACACGAATGCGCCCCCAAGGCTCGCCAGAACGGCGGCGGAAAGAGCCCAGTAAACAATTCGCCCCCAAGCCTCGCGGCCAGTCTTCTTGAGGTGGCCGAGAACGACGCCCACGATCAGCGCCGCTTCCACCCCCTCGCGCAATGTAATAACGAATGACTGAAACATGACTTTCTGCTGCAAGTCCGACCGTCGAAGGACGTGCCGATTTGCACGGGAATTCTATGAGTGTATTAGGGGCGTGTCAACTCGGTTGTTGAAATATAAGGAGTTAGCTGCTGCATGACCTCTCCAAATTGCAACGAATTGGCAACTAGCTGCTAATAGCCATTCGAGGTTAACGATTCGCTGCAGCCGCACCGGAGGAAGGCAGAAAGTGGAATGAATTAATGATCTTATTCAAGACCGTCTCATGGAACTGCAAAGTCGCCGAGGAGGTCAGACCAATGACGCCGAAGACCACTTTGTCCTTGGCAATGCGGAGCGCCACGCCTCGCCACAGCGCGCCATCCAGTTCACCCTCGAATTCCTTCCGAATCGCAAGCCGACCGTCGATGACTGTCGATGTCTCCAACGTCTGGCGATAGTTCTGATACGTGGCGCGAAGTTTGGATTCCGTCTCGTCGCTTTTCAGATTGGGTTCCCCACTCCAGACCTGACGCTCAACAAAGAGAATCGTGTGCTCGTCATCAGACCCGATGGCGGCGATGGCGCGTCCGGTCTCTTGTGCCGCATCCTCGTGAACCTTCCACCCCGGGGGCTTGTAGAAAGTGAACGCAAAAGTTTCGTTGATGTAGGCATTTCCCGCGACACGCGATTGAATATTCGCGGGGAGCGGTTGATCAATCGGGCGACTAACAGGCGGTGGTGGCGGCAGCGGAGGCTGAGACGGCGGCGCCACTTTGACATCTGCAGTGGCAGCGACGGGCCGGGAGGCAGTTGCAGGCGGTTCCGGGCTTAGCTTGGAAGCCGCTGCCGGGGCTCCGCCCTTGGGCGCGCTGGAGCGGCTCGGCTCACCAGGTGAAAAGGCGATGGATTTGATTTTGTCCTTTCTTACTAGGGCGAACCCGAACTCCGTCTCCACCTTGAACATGCCGTTTTCGAAACCGACGATAGTGCCCGTCACTTTCTTCCCGTCCTGAAGCGTGATCTCTTCACTCCTCCCGAGGGAGGCCGCGAATACCACCACCAGGCATAGCGCCAAGACTACACCGAGAATTCGCAAGGATTTCGCCATACCGTGCAAAGTCTTCTTCGCCCCCCAATGAAATATCAACTTCTTTCTCCTGGCTCCAAACTATTTGACTCAGTATTTTCTCAGAACTCCGATGACGCGTCCTTGAATTTTTACATCGCGGGCCGGGAGGATGATGGGGTCCATCTGCGCGTTGGCCGGCTGCAAACGCACCTTGCCGTTGGGCTCGCGAAAGAGCCGCTTGAGCGTGGCATCGGTGCCGCCGGTGAGCGCCACGACGATCTCACCATTCTCAGCGGTATTCGTACCTTCGACCAGAATGTAATCGCCGTTGCAGATGTGATCCTCAATCATCGAATCACCCTTGACGCGCAAGACGTAGATGCTGCCCCGGCCGCTGGTGAAGTCCCCGAAAGAAAACGTCTCGGGATTGGGAATGGCTTCGACGGGCTGGCCGGCCGCGATGCGCCCCAGCAGGGGGAATTCGATGTTGCCGAGGAATCCCATCGCAGTCTCGGCCGCGGGAGCCGAATCGCTCCGGGCTGCCGCGCCGCGCCCGAATGGCCTCATCGCCGTCTTGGCGAACGGCACCGAACCCGGCACGGCCACCACCTCCACCGAACGGCTGCGGTTATACCCGCGCCGGATGAAGCCCTTCCGCTCGAGCGTCTCCATGTGCTTGTGCACGGTGGCGAGCGAGGATAGTTCGAGCGACCCGCCGATCTCCTCAAAGCTCGGCGAATAGCCATGCTTGTTGATGAAATTGACCAGGAAATCCAGAACCTGCTTTTGCCGCCTTGTCAGCGCCATGGCATCGCACCTCGTTCCATGCTGGGAAGTCTTTCAGATATTGCGGCAGGGATAGACTCTCCCCCGCCGGAGAACATGGTAGGCGAATAAAAGGCGAATAGCAAGCGGAAAATGTGACCCACGATGGTCTCGCTGTAGGGCGGTTTTTGGCCCACATCGTAGGGGAGCCCTCCGGGCTCCCGCGGGAGCGCGGAGCGCTCCCCTACCAAACGTTCTTCTACAGCTGGCGCGCGGCTCTATGAGCCGCGATCTCGTGGGTACCTCGCTGACTCCGGACAAGCAGCGGTCGCCGCTGTGGAATAGCCGGGAGCACAGGACGCGGCCGGGGGTGTGGCTGGCGGCTCACTAGAGTGTGAGAGGCCCCGCTGAACCGCCCTCGTGTCACAATCCCAATCCTTTGTTTTCACCAGCATCGTGGCTTCGTTTGGCGAGTTCTGAATATCAAGCTAACTCAGGCCAGCCCGCCAGGGCGCTTTCTTTCAGCCACTTGCCGCGCCCATGTCTCGCCAAAGTGAAGACCTTCCGGTGGGGCCTCGCCATCATAAGAAGGCGGCGCATCGGGCCGCTTCTACATTATTTGCTCCTTTGTTTTCAATAACATCGTGGCTTCGTTCCGCCATTTCTTCAATTTCAATGCCCCGCAGAT
>JACQNR010000027.1 GCA_016202975.1 Acidobacteriota bacterium | reverse complement strand
TAATCCGCCCGCGAATTTAGGAACCCACGGTTAATCCAAAACGCGGATTAACCGAGGCTACCAAATCAATACCGCCCTCGGAGCCAGGTCCGATAGGCTGCAATCCACTCGGCGCCGCGAGGGGGCGGTGCAGGCAATGTCAGATCGAGGATGGGGATTCGCTGGCGCTTGTTGCCCCTCCTGCAAATAGCCACAATCTGGTCGTCGTCGGTCATGTCCACAGCCTCGACCGTGACTTCCATGCCGAGGACTTCCGTCTGAAAAGGCAACTTGAGGTTATCCTCAATCATGGTGTAGAACCCCACCGCCTGTTCCGACTCGCCATACGCGTCCACGGTCGCCTCTTCGATGAGCGCGCGCAACTTTGTTTTGCTCAGCCGAAGCTGGCGATTTCGTGAAGCTCTGGCTGCGCTTTGAGGATTCTTCTTGGCCACCCTTGAATTCTACTCTGAGCTGGTGGCGTGGAGTTAGGTTTGAACTCCGCGGCTTTCTTTTTGCCCAGCGCCCGAGCCGCAGGGGCAGCGCTCCGATGAATCGGGGCAGTATTTCCAGGCCGCGCGGTCTGGGCGCGGACAACACCCCCCACACTCCCTGATGATTCAGTCAACCACCCCTACCCCCTCCTTAGCAAGGTGGGGAGTTAGGCGGAGCGCCTCCGGCTCCAGGAGGAGAACTAGACACAACTCCCCTCCTCGGTTGAGGAGGGGACAAAGGGGTGGTGCGCGGGCGTGGCGGAAGAGCCGCAGTCGCGCACCGCGGGACGGCGCTACTTTCTTGCGGGGGCAAGTTCCCACCGGCGGTCGCGTCAATTCTCAGAGCATTTGCTTGGCTGGTTTGAGGGCAAGAATCACGCCTAATCCGCAGAGAGCCATTGCATGAAGCTTGAGCCGACATTGGTAAACTCGAAGGCGTGTAACCCCAATTGGCTGGCGAGTTCCCGGCAGGCTGCGATGCCGCGCACGCTGTTGCCCTTCGCGTCCACACGGGGCGAATACACGGCGATGCCCAGTTGCCGATTGACCACCGCAACGATTCCGCCGCTGACGCCGCTCTTGGCCGGGATGCCGACGTGGTAGGCCCACTCGCCGGCATGGTCGTAGAGCCCGCAGGTGAACATGACGGTCAGCACGTCCTTGACGTATTGAAAATCGAAGACGCGCTGGCCCGTGACGGGATTGCTGCCCATGTTGGCCAGCGTCGCGCCCAGCATGGCCAGGTCGCGGCAATTCACCAGGAGGGAGCACTGGGAAAAATACTGGAAAAGAATTTGCTCGACTTCGCCTTCGATGACGCCCCAGTTCAACATGAGGTAGGCGATGGCGCGATTGCGGTGTCCTGTAAAAGTTTCGGACGCGAGTACATCTTGATCAATCCGCAGGCTTCTGCCCGCCGCCTTCCCCATCCTCTCGACGAACGCCCGAACGCCGGCTTCGGGCGGGTTCTGCTTGATCAGGGACGCGATGGCGATCGCTCCGGCATTGATCATGGGGTTGTAGGGGCGCAGCGTCTTGGGATCGAGTTCGATGGAATTGAACGCGTCGCCGCTTGGCTCCACGCCCACGCGGGCGAGAGTTCCTTCCCTGCCGTGCCCTTCCAGGGCCAGCAGAAAGGCAAATGGCTTGCAGATCGACTGAATGGTGAATTCTTGCTCGTAGTTCCCCGCCGAGCACACAACACCGTCGGTGCTCACGATGGAAATGCCGAAGTGGTGGGGGTTCGCCTTGCTGAGCTCGGGAATATACGTGGCCACCTCGCCTTCATTGAGGCCCGCGTACTTTTCATAAACGCTGTTCACGACATCTTGAATCTGCGATTCGGGGGACATCGAGTTTTTCAAAGACTCCTTAGGCCCCAGGTCCACGGCATCCAGGCGCTGGGGACGTTGAAATGATTAACGTCAGTTCGAAATGCGGTCAAATCAGAATTTTTTATGAAGCGGGAAGTATCCTTGAATGCAAAGCTCGATTCACGCTAATCGGCCTACTTGTCGTATCCTATACACTCGCATGACCGGCAATTCAAGGAAGAGCCATGAGCCTTCAGACAAAGATTGAAAACCTCTTCGCGCGCGAGCCTGAAGATTTCGTCGACGAGTACTTCCGCGCCTTTGATGAATTTAAAGCCGCTCTGAATGCCGGGACGATTCGCGCCGCGGAGCCCGACGCGGCCTCGCCCACAGGGTGGAAGGTGAATACCTGGGTGAAAAAAGGGATTCTGCTCGGGTTCCGCATCGGGCGAATTGTGGAGATGGCTGTAGCGCCGGCGTCCCCGCCGGCGAAACGGGACGGCGATGGGGACACCGCCGCTACGGCGTGGCAGTTCCGCGACAAGCACACATTTCCCCTGAAGCAAATTCCGGATGATCGAAACATCCGCGTCGTCCCCGGCGGATCGTCTATTCGCGACGGCTGCTATCTCGGCAAAGGGGTTGTCTGCATGCCGCCGATGTACGTAAACGTAGGCGCGTACGTCGACGATGGCACGATGATCGATTCGCACGCACTGGTCGGCTCCTGCGCGCAGGTGGGCAAGCGCGCGCACGTCAGCGCCGCCGCGCAGATTGGCGGCGTGCTCGAACCTATCGGCGCGATGCCCGTGATTATTGAGGATGACGTTCTGGTGGGCGGAAATTGCGGCGTCTATGAGGGAACTATCGTTGGCAAGGAGGCCGTGCTCGCCGCCGGAACGATTCTGACCGGCTCGATCCCCGTTTACGATTTGGTTCGCGACGCAGTCTATCGACGCGAAGGAGAGAAACCGCTGATGATTCCGCCCGGCGCTGTGGTGGTTCCCGGCTCGCGCGCCGTTAGCAAGGGCCGGGGCAAAGAGCTGGGGATATCACTCTATACTCCGGTCATCATCAAGTACCGCGACGAAAAGACGGAACAGGCGGTCCGGCTCGAGGAGCTGTTGCGTTAACGGGCATTCAGTGCAGGATCTCGAGGCCGACTTCGCTCGGCCGGTCGGTTCCGCCGCCGGTCACCCATACGACACGGCAACGTCCCAGCAAGGCGCGGCTGGAGAAAACATCGAGCGTCTGACCCGGAATAAGCGATGTGGCCGTCACGATGCGCAGGCCGCGATCGGTCATATCCAGAGTCGAAGCGGGATGCTCGAATTTTCTCCCTTTGGCCTCAACCTGCAGGGTGACCGGGAAGACTCCCGACAGGCGTTCGAGCTGCCGGGGCGGCGGCTGCCCGATGTCGTGCACCGTGGCGTCCATGGCAGAGGAGAGTTCCTTAATCTGCTTGGCCAAGGACCTTTGGCGCGATGCCGCCGCGGCACTCTTTCGGCCCTTCTTTACCGCGGCAAGTTCTAACTTCAGGGCAGCCCTTTCTTCTGAAAGCTTAATGAGTTCCTGGGCGAGCAATTTCTGGTGAGAGGCGTGGTCAAGTCCCTTCATGCTGCGAAATTTAACACAAACCCCTTCTCAGTTGGGCAAATAAAATGAGGGATGCCCCAGGTTAACTATATATCTAAGAACGCCTTATCCGCCTGACAGGAGCCCAAACCCCCGCCCCCGAAATAATGCGGAAAGCCCTTGACGCCAGCGGAGCGGTCGTGTTAGATTACCTACCGACTGGTCGGTATCAGGCTTATTTCCCCTGCAGAGAGTGAGTGCGCACATGCGGATGAAACAAACCGGTTCCGAAATCCTTCTGGAGAGCCTTCATAGGGAAGGAGTGGATGTCTTTTTTGGCCTCCCCGGCGGAGTCGTGCTTCCGCTCTATGACGCCCTTTACAGCAGCGGGGTGCGCCATCTGCTCGTGCGTCACGAACAGGCGGCGGCGTTCGCAGCGGATGGCTACGCTCGCGCCACCGGCAAAGTCGGCGTCTGCCTAGGAACCTCCGGGCCCGGCGCCACGAACCTGATCACCGCCCTCACCTCGGCCATGATGGATTCCATTCCCGTGGTGGCACTCACAGGCCAAGTGCCGCTCCACCTGATTGGCAAAGACGCCTTCCAGGAATGCGACACCATCGGCATCTCGATGCCCTCGACAAAGCGATCGTTTCTAGTGCGCTCCGCCGCTGACATTCCCGAAATCATGCACCAGGCTTTCAAAACCGCGGTTTCAGGACGCCCCGGTCCGGTGCTCGTCGATCTTCCCAAGAACGTTCTGATGGAGTCGGGCGAGACGACCTACCTCAACGAACGAGGCATGGAAAAGAAAGAGTGCATCCGCGAATGGACCGATGCCGACTTGGAACGGGCCGCGGACCTGGTTCTGGACAGCCGGCGCGCGGTCTTCTACGCAGGAGGCGGGGTGATCGCGTCCCAGGCTTGGGACGAGCTGCGCGAGCTTGCTGAGCTTACCAAGATTCCGGTGACAACCACGCTCATGGGCCTTGGGGGATTCCCTTCGGATCATCGGCTCTCGCTCGGAATGCTGGGAATGCACGGCTCGTACGCCACAAATCAGTCCATATGCAATTGCGATCTTCTCATTGCGGTGGGCGCGCGCTTCGACGACCGGGTTACGGGCCGCCTCAAGGACTTCTCGACGCTTTCCAAGAAGATTCATATTGATGTCGATCCCTCGGAAATAAACAAGAACGTACGCATCGATGTGGCCCTGGTCGGGGACGCCCGCCAGACGCTGCGAGCCTTGATCTCCGCCATCCAACGGCAAACGGACCAGGCGCCGGCGCCGGCGGCGCGCCAGCAGTGGCTGCAACGCATCGAGTCGTGGCGGGGCGAGCATCCGCTTACCTACGACAAGTACGGCCACGCAATGAAGCCGCAGTACGTGATCGAGACCCTCTGCCGCCACGCCGCCGAAGACGCCATCGTCTCGGTCGATGTAGGGCAGCACCAGATGTGGACAGCGCAGTTCTGGAAATTCCGCCAGCCTCGCACCTGGCTCAGCTCAAGCGGACTGGGATCGATGGGCTACGGATTCCCCGCCGCCATGGGCGCGCAACTCGCCTTCCCCGACCGCCAGGTGATCGCCTTCGTCGGCGATGGCGGCTTCCAGATGACTCTGAACGATCTCGCCACCGTGGCGCAGTACCGCGTCCCGGTCAAGATCGCCATCATCAATAATCGCGCCCTGGGCATGGTCCGGCAGTGGCAGGAGATTTTCTTCGAGAAACGCTATTGCGATATCGACCTGAGCTACGCGCCGAATTTCGCGAAGCTCGCCGACTCATACGGGATTCGCGGCGTTCGCGTCGATCATCGCGCCGACGTGGAGGACGCGGTGCGTGACCTGCTGAGCGACCGCGAGCCCGGCCTGATCGACTTCTGGGTGGATCCAGCGGAGAACGTTTATCCCATCGTTCCGCCGGGCGCGTCTCTGGCGGAGATGGTCGTCGAGCCGCCGCGCGTTCTTTTGGAAGAGGAGGCCCTGGACGATCTGTGGGCCGTCTAGCCAGGCCGCTTCCCGCCGCAGAGTTCACGGCAATGCTAGAATTTGGCTTAAGGAGTTCAGTATGCAGTGGCTTATCGCACTCGAAACGAACAGCGACCCGATTACGGCGTGCCGGCTGATCAACATCTTCCGGCGCAAGGGCGTTGGCATTTTGACGCTGGCCATGGCCGCGCGACCGCAAGGTTTCTCCCTTATTACGGTGGCCGAAACGCCGGAAACTGAAGTGGAGCACATCTATAATTTTCTCCGGCGCGTGGAGGGTGTCCAGCACGTCACTTATTACCGGCACGAGCCGCAAGGCGACGCGTCTTTCGTCTTCATTGATTCGGAGCCGCAGTCGCATACGCTCGCCCGCGTCCTTCAGGATTTCCCGGGAGCGAAAATGGTATTCGGCAGCGACGGGAAGTATCTGCTGGAAGTCCCCGAGGGCCGGCAAGCCCGCGTTCGAGACCTGCCGGGCGCCCCGGCGGAGGTTCTGCCCTTCGCGCGGGTCAAGACCAGCAATTCGCGGCCGGAAGTGATTACTGCTCAGGCGTCTTGAAACAACGATGAATGATGAACACACAATGTCCTTCGCAACATCGGGCTGTTCAGTTCATCGTTCATAATTCATCATTCCAAGCATGAGGAGGATTCTGTGGCCAAAGTTTATTACGAGTCCGATGGTGATTTGAAATGTCTAGCCGGAAAAACGGTGGCGATTCTCGGCTATGGCAGCCAGGGTCACGCCCACGCGCTCAACCTGCGCGACAGTGGCGTGAAAGTGATTGTCGGCGAAGTCGCAAAGCCCGAGCTGCGCGCCAAGCCGCAGGCGGCAGGCTTTGAAGTTACGGATACGCCGGAGGCCGCGAAACGCGCCGATCTGATCTCCGTGCTCATCCCCGACACGATTCAGGCCGAGGTCTACAAGGAGCAGTTGGCGCCGCACATGGGCAAAGGGAAGACGTTGCTCTTCGCCCATGGATTCAACATAAATTTCAAGTTCGTCGTCCCCCCTCCCGTGGTGGACGTTATTATGATTGCTCCGAAGTCTCCGGGGCACCGGCTGCGCGAGCTCTTCACGGAAGGCGTGGGGGTGCCGGCGCTCGTCGCGGTCGAGCAAAACGCTTCCGGACAGGCGTTGCCGAACGCGCTGGCATACGCAAAAGGCCTGGGATGCCTCAAGGCGGGCGTCATCGAGACGACGTTCAAGGAAGAAGTTGAGACGGACCTGTTTGGGGAGCAGGTCGTCCTATGCGGTGGCGTATCGGAACTGGTTGTGGCTGGATTCGAAACCCTCGTCGAAGCCGGCTACCAGCCCGAGATCGCCTACTTTGAATGCCTCAACGAGCTGAAACTCATCGTCGACCTCATCTATGAAGGCGGGCTGAAATACATGCGCTACTCAGTCAGCGATACGGCTGAGTACGGCGATTACACCCGCGGCCCGGTCGTCATCGACGCTCACGTGCGCCAGACAATGAAGAAGATTCTTGCCGACGTGCAAAACGGCTCCTTCGCGCGCGAGTGGATGGAGGAGAGCGCCAGCGGCGGCAAGAATTTTGCGGCAATGCGCGAGAAGGGCGCCAATCACCTGATCGAAAAAGTCGGGAGCGAGTTGCGCAAGATGATGGCCTGGAAGAAGAAGGACGAGGCCACGGCCGCGCAAGCCCAAGCACGCGCCTAGGGCGTTTGGCAGCGGCATCTTGGACTGTTTGAATTAGGGGCGCGCCTCCCGCGCCCCTCTTGTTTTATCAAATCAAGTTTGAGGTGAGTGATATGACCGGAACGAAGGATCTGCAGGGGCGAGTCAAGAAACTGACGGTGATCGGAACCGGCAAGCTCGGCGAGGCGCTGCTCTCCAGCATGCTGGGCGCGCAGCTCGTCCCGGTGAGCCACGTGGTCGCCACCGATGCCGAGGCCCCGCGTGCGGATTACATCGCGCACAAGTACGGCGTCAAAGCCGTGACCGATAACCGGAAGGCCGTGGCGGGCGCCGACCTCGTCATGATCTGCGTGAAACCCCAGCAGGTGGGCGAAGTTCTGCGC
>JACQNR010000105.1 GCA_016202975.1 Acidobacteriota bacterium | reverse complement strand
TCCGCAGTCCCGTCCCCTCCAAATCCCATTGAGGTCCAGCCTCGACACGGTACAGCCCAAAACCCAGATCGGCTCCGCCCATCAGGCCCCAGAATCAGCTTTCGGAAAACCTGGTGAGAAATGCGGGTTAGTTCTCGCGAACGATAGTAAAGGAGCCAGGTCGTACCGCCGGCCGCACCACCCACCCGGAGTTCAGAGTGGCGCTCCAGCCGTCCCCCTGCAGGGTGGTCCCTTCGAGCGGCCCGGTAACCGGTACGGACAGTGTGGACCCATCGGCAGCGCGCAAGACGCCGCCGTTGGCGTTGAGACGGCCCCATTGAGCGGAAAGGGTGAAATTGCGAAAAAACACGGTGCCGGCCCCCGGAATGCCTACGGCGCCGGTGGAGTCGCTGGTCGCGCTGCCCCCGGCAGGCATCGTCAGCACGGGCCCATCAACGAAGCGTCGACGCATCTCGGCGACGCGGACCTGCTGCGTCCGATCGCGCGCCTCCTCCGCCGTTCGCAGCGCTGCGCCATCGTAACGCGACGCTGCCACGGCAACATCCGTCGTCGGCGGCCTGTTCGTTGCTGAGGCGAGCAAGTCGCCAAGGTCCGAGGTGCCACAAACCTGTCGGCGCCATCCCGGCATGAGATCGTCCAGCAGCACCCCGTAGGCGGGTCCGGACGCGGCTTCGAACTGTCCGACGAAGGACCATTCGCCTCCTGCAAGCGCTGACGCTGCGGCACGGTGGGCATCGGCGGGCGAATTGGCCCAGGCCGCGACGCCGGTGTAGGAGGCAAGCCCTTCGCGAATCTCGTCGCGCCGTTCGTTGTCCGCCGCGCCGGGAAACAGGCGGCGGCGTTCGCGCCTGAAGGCCAGCGCATCGGCGATCGCCTCGGCCGCCCGGTCGCTCCCGCTCGACTCGACCGCCCGGCGGAGCGCCCGCCATTCGAGCTGCATCCAGACGCGCCCTTCGAGCGTATCGAGATGCTCGTTGAAGCCGTCGCTCGGCGTGAACCCCAGCTCAGGCTGAATGCGATGGAACAGCCCGTGAAGCATTATTTGCTGGCGTACATCGGCATCCTTCTCCGGGAGCATGTATAAGGGCCAGGCGAACCACCGCGACCCGCCCCAGGAGACGGGGCCGTCCGCGAAACCCGGAAAGCGGGGTGGCGGCCCCTCCGGTTCCGGCTGGCTTGTGGCACGCGTTCCGGTCGTTGGGTCAAAAATCACCATCGGACCACAGAGCGACACACCCCACAACCGGCCCGCGTCTCGCTCGCAGAGCTTCGTGGCTTCCTCGAAGTATCGCTGGGCGAGCTGCGCTTGGACCTGTGCATCCGCGGCCGCTGCGGCGCCAAGCAGCACGAGCAGCGGCAGAGTGTTGAAATGGTACCGAATCTTCATCGCCCTCTCCCTTTGCGTAGTTTCCAAACCCGCAGGACTCGGCCGCGGGGAACTTCTCTATAGTGAGTTTACCGGAGATTGGCCTTTTCGTTCTTCACGCAGCCTGCTGGCGATGAATCTGCCGCTGTTTTCGCGCCTCCTCCAGCTTCCGATCCCGCTCGGCATGGATCTCCTGCTGACGCCCGGCGAGGATGTCCTTCGGCGTGATGTAGCCGATTGCACCATTCAGGCGGACGTTGTTGTAATGCTCGACATAGCCCGCCACCAGTCGCCGCGCAGTTGGGACAAAAGTTCTGGCCTTCGTCCGCTACTTGTCCGCACGAGGGGCACCGGAGCTCCCGCACCGTCCGCGACCCAAGCAAGAGGGCGCCCCCGAGTCCGCTGAAGGTCAGGCCTATCAATCCCAGGGTCCCCGGAAGGAAGAAGAAGCTGAAGTTGTACCCCGCTTCGAACCGCATGTCACTGGGGTCAGCAGGATTGTAGCGGACCGGGTGTCGCGTCCCGGTTGCGTAAGCATCAGCCTTCGCCTTCATCCGGGAGTAGCTGGAAGAACTATAGCTTGAGGATGCAGCCGCCGTGTATTCTTTGCCTTCCACACCATAGCGGAAGTCAATGGCCGCTCTGTACGTGGTGCCGCTCTCTGCGTCGTGATAACGGATGACCTGGCTATTCACCACTTCGGCTTCGACGTTCGGCCAGGATTTCAGGATGTGGTATTGGCGGATGCCCGTCCAACCCGCCAGGGAGACCATCACGACCCCGGTGATTGAGAAAACTGTGCCAACAAGCTTGAATTTTCGTTTTCCTTCAATCGCCATTGCAGACCTCCCTGTCAGGACCCTCCATTGTTGAGGGCAGTTTACCACTCGGACGGCCCGCATGAATCGCTCGGCGCGCTGACCACTCCAAGCACAACACTCATGAGAATGCAGCTGACCACGTTTCAATCGCAAATCCAGGAGCTGAAATCTTGGGGAGCGCAGTGTTGAAGAGAGCGCCTGCCTCGGTATAGAGTTGAATGTCGTGACGCGCGGCTCCGCTTTGATCATTCCGGCTTTTATCCTGGTGGCGCTTTCGATTCTTTATTCGAGCCATTACTTCATCTATTACTCGATCGCGCATTTCTTCGGCATCGCCAGCCATGGGCGCAAGGTCATGCTGGCGCTGCTGCTCTTTCTCCTCCCGACAGGCTTCATCGTGTTCTCGATCCTTGCACCGCGGATGGAGAACGGCGTGTTCCGAGTGCTCTACTTTTTCACGGGACTTTGGCTTGGTGTGGGGTTGACCCTGATGACCTTCTTTGTCCTCGCCTGGGCGGCATGGGGAGTCGTGCGACTCAGCACTCATTCACCGAACCGGGCGGCATTTGGGGGTATAGCCGTAGTGCTGGCGAGCCTGTATTCCTGCTACGGCGTGTGGAATGCGTACCATCCAAGGACAGAACACATCAAGGTGAAAATGGGAAACCTACCGCCCGAGTGGCGGGGAAAGAGGCTGGTGCAGCTTTCCGACGTTCATCTGGGGATTGTGCTGGGCCCAGCGTTCCTTCAGCGCCTAGTGGAGCGAATCAACACTGAAGACCCCTCTATCGTTTTTATCACCGGGGATCTTTTCGACGGCGCCGACAGCCGTCTTGACGAACTTGTCGTGGCGCTAGACAACCTCCGGGCACCCCTGGGAGTTTATTTTGTTACGGGAAACCACGAGACTTACCTGGGTACTGACCGGGCCTACGCAGCTCTTAAGAAGACCAAGGTAAGAATCTTGGACGACGAATTGGTGGGCATCGACGGGCTCCAAATCATCGGCGTGAGCTATCCGGAGCTTGGATCTTCGAAAGACATTGCGGAGGTCACAAGGAAACTCCCCGGTTTTGCCCCTGGGGCGCCCTCCATTCTCCTCTACCATAATCCGACCCAGGTCGAGCAGGCGAAGGGGGCAGGAATCAACTTGCAACTTTCCGGGCACACTCACAAGGGGCAGATTTTTCCGATCCAGCTGATCTCACGTCTAATCTATCGCAAGTACTACAACGGGTTGCACGTCGAGGACGGCTTCACAATTTACACCTCGAGCGGTGCTGGAACGTGGGGCCCTACGATGCGTACTGGCAACCATCCGGAGATTGTGGTCATTGAACTCGAATAAACTGTTCCGGACGGACGTTGCACACTTGCTCTCTATCACGGTGCCTTTCGGTCCTGTAATAGTTGATCGGACCGACTCGGGCCATCTTGCGATTTGAATGCGCCTGCGGTACGAGAAGCAAGCGCCACGACCCCCCGCAGCTCAGGTCTGCATAAAGTGCCGCCGGGTCAGCATAGGTCCACTCCGAATTTACTGTGGTTGGCCTGTCTCATAATTATGTGCACAATCGCTGTCTGTGATAGGTCCAGCCAACATTCGGCCCCAGACATGCGACAACACTCCCGCCAAATCGCAGCAAGCCGACGACGCGTAGGCGTCCGGTTGTTCGCGTTCATGAGCTTACTGGAGACTCACTACCGCAACAGCAAACGGCCCCAGGCGTAGAACGTCGCCATCCGGCTTTACAGTGCGCGGCGGACCATCTCCGGATTGCTCGTCGACGACTCTTACGTTCCCGATCGAGCCCACTCCCGCCAGGTCGATATCGACCTCATGCAACCGCTTGTTGACGGCAAGCAGCCTTTTCCCCTTGGGCGTCACAAAAGCCTGCATTGCCACGTCAGAACTCGAAAGCTCGGGAAACCAGTTCCCCAGCGAACCGGTGGGCTCCGGGGTAGATACGAGCTTGTCACCAGGCCCAAAATTATCCTTGATAAGCTGAAGCACGCGGATGGGAGCTCGGAGCGTGCCGCTCGCGGGGTCGATAAAAGTGATGCTGGGTATACGGCCGGGAAGACCGTGGGGACGATCGTAAATGCCTGAGACGGTGGCAACGTCAATCCCCATTTTGGCAAGCTCGATATAGAGGTAGGCAAAAACCGAGCCGTTCAGATTCCAATACAACGAAGGCACGGGTTTCGCCTTTTCGGGGTGGCCTTCGGAGACCACATCGTTTGACAAGAACGCGCCGATTTCGTCCAGGTTTACCCGCGTCGTTGGAGAAAGGCGCTTGCGGATGGATTCGATGTAACGGACCGTGCTCAGAAGGCCGGCCGCCTGGTTGAAAAACGTGTATTGCCAGTGGGCAATCGTCTCATTCTCGCTGGAGCCCCCGAGGCCGAATGCACCGGCGTAGAAATGGTAGGCCACCATATCCAATGGAATACCGGGGCGATGGTTTTTCGGGTTCAGAAAATATTCAAAGAACTCAGGCTGGAGCGAGGGCAGGCCAAGCGAAAGCCCGACGAATTTGGTGTTCGGGCTGACCGCGTGCACCGCTGAAACAATGGAGTCGTAGAACAAGGTGTATTGCGCCGGTGTCAGGTTATCCAACTCGTTCAAGACACCCCACCAGGGCAGATCGTAGTGATAACCCGAGCGGTGATAAACGCCGTTCTCGTCCGTGAACCCGCCCTTGCTGTACCAACTGACGATGCGCGCGAAATAGTCCCCTAGCATCTTCCCCGTCGGGTCGGCGAGTGCCCTACTGGTTGCCGCCCCATATTTGCCGCGCAACACGTTTGGATCGTCCTGATTGCTATCGTGGGGGATCGGTTGTCCCGTGTTGAACATCCAATAGGGAATAATTGTGAAATTGATGATCGGCTCGTGCCCCTTCGTCGCTTCGAGGAAGCGGACCATGTCCTCATCGAGTAACGAAAAATCCCAGGACGTCGCCTCCTTGGTCGGCGGGTAGATTTCAGCGACCTGCCGCGAAGGGTTGATGAGATGCCATCGGACATAATTGGCCCCTAAATCCCGGAGGACCGAAAACTCCACGTCCTGAAGCGAGGACGTCGAAGGCGTAGCACCTGGAATCGGCCGGAAGGGGCAGGCGATGATCGTCGGTGTCGTTTTCGACACCGCGATGGTCTTGCCCCAGTCGACGGAAACCTTGAGGGCCGGCTCAGCTCTTGAGGCGTTCGCGATCCATAGGACGCTGGCAAGGACGCCGACGATGCTGAAACGAAGATGCGTCATTGGAGTACGGCATCCTGAGGGCACAGGGGTTATGTCCCTCCCGCTGCGTGACCTTGCAGGATGTTCAAAAACTCGATCTTTCACTTGCTTGATCATGCTTAAGTATGTTACGTAATCCATTGGTACAATCCTAACTTGGATATTAGATGCGCGGAGAACACCTTCACCAGGACTACCTTTAGAGC
>JACQNR010000101.1 GCA_016202975.1 Acidobacteriota bacterium | reverse complement strand
GTGGTGGCCGCACTCGGGCTCATTCCAGGGGTTGCGGCGCTCACCGTCGTGGCGTCGCCGCGCGGTTTCGATCACCGTCAGCGCTTCGTCCAGCATGCCTTCGTAAATTAGGTGCGCGGCGAACTGGTATTCCGGCCCCGTCCAGATTTCCGTAAAATAAGGAAACGGAATTTCCGGACGTTTGCCGGAAGGATAGGTTGCAATGAGCACGCCTCCGTCGTCGTTCACGGCGTAGATGCGCTGTACGGCCTCGTGCTCGAGAAGATCCTGCCGGTAATTGTATCGGTAGATCGACTTCAGCGTCGTTTTCACGTGAGCGGGCTCGAGCAGGTGGCCCAGGCTGACCACGTGCGCCATGTACTGGCCGAGAAGCTGGTCGACCAGGCAGGCTTCGCCCATCTGGTAATCGGGCGATATGGGATCGGCGCCACCCATGCCGAGGCGCAGTCCCGCTGCGACCTCTTCGGATTTTCTTCCAACCACATTCTGGATGTAGTACTCGCCGTTGAACAGGTTCGCGTCGATCCACTTCCTGCCATTGTCGAATAGACGGCGATATTCAAGGGCGGCATTCGAATCGTCCGCTGCGAGCGCCATCTCTTCTCCAGCGCGAAGCGCGCCCAGGTACCAGATGCCGCTGAGTGGATTCGGGCCATAGAATTCAACGTCGAAGGTATTGTGTTGCACGCCTTCCATCACGCCATCGCGGTCGGCGTCCCAGCCGCCCTTAATCCAGGAGAACTCCAGCGCCTTCTTCGCCATTGGCCACAGGCGCCGGAGCCAATCCGTGTCGCCCGAAAGCTGCCAGTCGCGGCAGAGCTTCATGATGCAACCCATTTGGCCGTCGGCCGCGGCGTTTTCCCAGATCTTCATTCCGTCGGGGAGATAAGAGCGAAAACCCATCAGGCCAATATCGTTGGTGTTGCGCAGAAACTCGGACTCGCGAATCGAGCGCGACATGGTGGGGAAAAAGTATGCTGTCGCCTGCTCGTAATTCCAGACGTGGGTGCAGGTGCCGTGGCAGCACCCTCCCTGGTCGATGCACCCCTCGAACCCGTGAAATTCGCCGTCTGCAGTGCGGAAGACGGTGTTGGTGCGCAGCGTGGATAGATTGCTCATTGCGGCATCAAGCACTGCGGCGGGGAGCGTCGATGTCCGGACGGTCTCTGCAAACTTGCGCGTGCGCGATTCGAGCCCGGGCAGCTGCCGCGCGAGTTGAGTCGCTGCGTCCCAAGCGTCCTTGAAGCGCTGGCAGTAGTAATTCCCCACCACGGTCTTTTCCTGGCCTTCGACGGCGTGCCAGCCGCAGCGCTCGGGGGTACGGTTGGGAAAATGCCAGGCAAGAATAAAAGTTACGGATGCCTCTCCGCCCGGCGGAATCGTTTGCGTTAGGGCAATCGATCCGACGGGGTTGAGTGCCGGAGCATCGCTCGTCAGCGCGCCGTCGGCGCTGAAGTCGTCCCAGAAAGTGAGCGGGCCGTCCCACCACTGCGCGCGCTTCCAGCCCTTGAGGTACGTAACGCTTCCTGCCGGCGCGCCCAGAACACCCAGCACGATCGTCCCGGCCAGCGGGTCCGTCTCCGGGATCATGGGATTGCTCATGAACAAACCCGAAATTACCTCCGCTTCCCGGAACGCCGCCTGTCGTCCTTCCTTCCCCACCATGTTCTGCAAAGTGTAGGCGAGACCAACCTTTACCGCCACTGAATGGGGATTGCGTACCGTGTAGCGCAAAATGGCGGCGGGAAAACCCGAGGCTTCTGTATCAAGCGGAACAAGAGGGTTGAAAGCCTCGAGCTTCACTTCGACGGGCAGCTTTGCGTCGTGGAAATCGATTTCAGCAAAAGGATATGCACCCTTAAACGTTGCATCCGCGAGGCGCGGCAAGCCTGGAACATTTTTCGCCCCCAGACCCGACTCGCCCTCGTAGG
Source organism: Acidobacteriota bacterium (assembly GCA_016202975.1). Classification (GTDB taxonomy): domain Bacteria; phylum Acidobacteriota; class Terriglobia; order UBA7540; family UBA7540; genus JACQNR01. The sequence goes on along the minus strand of JACQNR010000101.1, from coordinate 9,113 downwards.
GCGGCTCGATGCGCGCCTCAAGGATGCGCGCCACCGGCTTGCGGCCAGTCGCCTTCGCCCAGATGGATGGGAAGCAATAATCCGGGACATTGCCCTTATCAGGACGGTTGAAAATCTCCCAATCGCGAAGCTGGCCCCGCCCGCCGAGGGAGACCGTCCCCGTCCCCAGCCCGCCCAAAGGGAATGCGATCATGCGCAGCTTTGGACCGCCGAACACGCGTGGGAACGTAATCCTGGAGCGCGCCTTGCTACCTTGCGACGTGCCGTTCATCCGCGCCAGCGCAGGGCGGGCACCTTGCCCGCCCCCCAGCAGAGGACTGGCGGCCGCCAGCGCCCCGCCTGTCGCGACCTTTTTCAGAAAGTCTCTACGCTTCAATTGCGATGAATGCTTCTTCCTGGCCATACGCGTGTCCCCTGGTTATGAAGATGAGACAATTCAAAACGCAGCTCAATTGTGCCCTTATAGGCGAGAGTTGCGCAAAAGGCAAGGAATTTCGGCCGGAGTTGGGCGCGCGTCGGTTTGACTTCACGGGGCGCGTCGGCTAGGCTGAAAATGCGGGCTCACTCCAGTACAATTTCGCTTCCCGCTGGCAGAAACGATGCGCAGGGTTTATTTCGACAACAACGCGACGACGCCGCTTGCCCCGGAAGTCTTCGAGGCGATGCGGCCTTATCTTGTCGAGGACTTTGGCAATGCCTCGTCCATCCATTGGTACGGCCAGCGAGCCAAGGCCGCGATCGAGACGGCCCGCGAGCAGGTGGCGAAGCTTCTCCATGCCCGCCCGAGCGAAATCGTCTTCACGAGCGGCGGGACGGAATCCGATAACGCGGCGATACTCGGCATCGTCGAGGCATCGCGCTACCAGACAAAGCACGTTATCACCACCACCATCGAGCATCAGGCCGTGCTGAGCACCGCCCGGGCAATTGAGAAACGGGGCGCGAGCGTAACCTGCGTTCGCGTGGGGTCGAACGGCATCGTTGATCCCGCCGATATCGAGCGCGCCATCCGCCCCGACACCGTGCTGATTTCTGTGATGCACGCGAACAACGAGCTCGGAACGATTCAGCCGTTGGAAGAGATCGGGCGCATCGCGCGCGAACGGGATGTCTATTTCCACAGCGACGCGGTGCAATCCGCCGGCAAGATCCCCGTGGATGTGGAAAAATTCGGCATCGATCTGCTCGCACTCTCCGCGCACAAGCTCTATGGCCCGAAGGGCGTGGGCGCGCTTTACGTCCGCAAGGGCACCATCCTGAAGCCACTCATCCATGGTGGCCACGACGAGCGCGACCGGCGGCCGGGCACGGAAAACGTGGCGGGGATTGTCGGTCTGGGAAAGGCCACGGAGATAGCGCGCGAGCACATGGCGGAGGAGGCTGTTCGCCTGGCGGCTCTGCGCGACCGGCTGGAGGCGGGAATTCTCGGCGCCGTGCCGCTCGCGACGATAAACGGCGACCGCGCGCACCGCATGCCGACCGTGACGAACATTCGTTTCGATCACACCGAGGGCGAGGGATTCGTGATCGCGCTCGACCTGCGCGGCATCGCCTGCTCGACCGGAGCGGCATGCTCGTCGGGCTCGGTCGAACCCTCGCACGTGCTCACCGCCATCGGACTCAAGCACGAGCAGGCGCGCTCCAGCATCCGCTTCAGCCTCGGCCGCTTCAACGACGACGCGGATGTCGACGCGGCGCTCGGGGTTCTGCCCGCCGTCGTCGAACGTCTGCGCGCCGTGTCGCCAAACTACAAAGTGCCTATGACCAGTGACAAGTGACGAGTGCGGAAAAAGGAGTCAGGAGTCGGGAGCCAGAAGCCAGAATGCCAAGATCGCTTGCGAAGGCTGCTGCGTCCGTCCCATCATGAGACTTCTCGCTGGTCACTGGCCACTCGTCACTCGTCACTTTTTCTAGCATGGGCGATGTCATGACCACTGCCATTGCCATGAGCGGCGGCGTGGATAGCTCCACAGCCGCGGCGCTGCTTGTGGGAAACAATTCGGATCGCGTCATCGGCCTGACGATGCAGCTCTGGAACCAGCGCCGGCTGCCGAGCTTGTTGGGCGTCGAGGGCGAGAGTCCATCCGGGCACGCGAGCGGCCGCTGCTGCTCGCTCGATGACGTGTACGACGCGAGACGGGTCGCCGATTTTCTCGGAATCCCTTACTACGTTGTGAATTTTCAGGAGCGCTTCGAGCAGACCGTCGTGCGACCCTTTGTCGAGCAGTATCTAACGGGTGAAACGCCAATTCCCTGCGCGCACTGCAACACCGAAATCAAGTTTGAGCAGTTCGTCAAGACGGCGCTCGAAATCGGCGCAGAGCGCATCGCCACGGGCCACTACGCGCGCCTCCAGCGCAACGAGGCGACCGGGAGGTATCGCCTCTTCCGAAGCGTGGACACGACGAAGGATCAGACCTACTTTCTTTTTGGCCTGACGCAGGAGCAGTTGTCCCACTCGCTATTTCCGTTGGGCGACCTGACGAAGGAACAAGTCCGCGCCATCGCGCGCGAGCGCAAACTCCCCGTGGCGGAAAAGGCCGAGAGCCAGGAGATCTGCTTTGTCCCCACGGGCAGCTACCGCGAGTTCATCGAGGCGTACCTCGCCGAGCAGGGGAAAAAGTCGGGCGAGCAGGTGGGGGAGATCGTCTCGACCGATGGGCGCGTTCTCGCCGAGCACGCGGGCGTGCACCACTACACGGTCGGGCAGCGCAAGGGATTGGGGTTTGCCACTGGCGAGCCGCTGTATGTGATCCAGATCGATCGGGCTGAGAACCGGGTAGTGGTGGGAAAGAACGAGGAGCTTTTCCTCCAGCGCTTCGCCGCGCGCGATGTGAACTGGATTCGCCCTGTCAGCGAAGGAGAAGGGCTCACGGCCCAGGTGAAAATCCGCAACAAGCACGTCGCCGCGCCCGCGCGAGTGGAGGCGACGACGTCAGGAGCCATGGTTGTATTCCTCGAGCCCCAGCGTGCCATCACCCCCGGCCAAGCGGCAGTTTTTTACGATGGCGATGAGGTCGTCGGCGGTGGCTGGATTTCCAAGGTCCTTTAGCAATCATCGCTTCGACATCTTCTCATTTGTCCTTAGGAAACGCCCTAAGGCAGGAGCCGCTGTGCGCAATTCCGGCCGGCGGGCCATCCGCATGGCAAATTCCTGCAAATCACGGGGCCGGTCGATGTCTAGGACAGGTGGCAGAACCGCGCAGGAGAGCCCGCGCTGCAACAAGGCTTTCAGCGTGTCGCCAAAGGCATGGCGCGATCCAAGCCGCACGCTGCGAAACAGGCCGGGGATTCTGAGGCGAAGTCCGACCAGATAGAATCCACCATCAGGACATGGCCCGATCACCGTGTCGCACGCCTTAAGTTCGGTTAAGGCCAGGCGCAATAGGCGAGGCGAAAGTAGCGGCGAATCCGTGCCGATGATGACGGCCCTCACATGGCGGCGCAGCAGCCGGGCGAAAGCAGAATCCAAACGCTCGCCGAGGTCTCGCCCTCGCTGCACTTCACGCCTCCAGTGATGACGATCAGGAAAATCCGAGATTTTGCCGCCCACCCCGAAGAGCCATCGCGTGGAGTGGTGAGCCAATCCGTTGACCTTCGCAGTAGTGTCCAGAATCAGGGCGGCTTGGAGCGCCGCCGCGCCGCGCGGCCCGAGGAGCGGGATCAAACGCGTCTTAGCGCGGCCCGCAACCGGAGACCTCGCGAAGACAGCGATCGCCGGAAATGCGGTTTTGCGCAAGGATGGAGTGCGTTGCGTGGGTGACAAGAATCCAGTTGCTCGTCGAGCGGCAAACCTGCCGCAGCCGAAAGCTTCCGGCGGAGCGCGCGGGTGGAGCTGCCGCGGGTCAGATGAAGAGTTGCTCGTCCTGAGTCGCCTCGGTCACGCTGGGGCGGCCGCGCCGCGCGAAAAGAAACTCCAGGCCCGCGCGCACGCCCTTGATTACCGCCGCGACTTCATTCAACGGCACCAGAATATTGGTTTGCACGAGATTGGCCGTGGTTTCGACGCGCGCAACGAGCCCCGTCACCATGTCGTCAACGCGCGCCGCCTGCACGCGGCTCCTGCTGAGCATTTCCCCTACGGCATCATCCACTCGCGAGGTTCGTTCCCGCATGATTGAGCTGATTTCCGCAAGGTTGTGCGTGATGGTGCGGACAGGTTCACGAGAATTGGTGAGGATCTCGCCGACCGACTTTGTCAGAGGATCAAGGCGCTCGCGCACGTCCGCGCGCACGCCTTGAACCTCCACGTGGATTTTCTGAATTGAGAGCCAGATCCCCACCATGGCGCCGGCCTGCATCAGCACGGCAACAGCAACCAGCAACAGAACAAGGGTCAGTGCTGTCTCACTCGCCATGGTTCGCCTTTCCAGAATCGATTACCGCGACTTGCCCTTCTCTTCCTGATAAGCTTGCTTTCCCGCCTCGAGTGCCGCGGAGAGCTGCTCCTTTTGCTTCGAGACAACATCCTTGGCCTTTTCGACCGCCTGCTCGGCTTGCGAGCGTAATTCGCGGCTCCGCGCCGTCACGTACTCCCGGCCTTCCTCTGATTTCTTTTGGAGGTAATCGCGTCCCTCTTCAGCTTTCTGGGAGATGTATTCGCGGGTCTCCTTCCCGGAGCGGGGAGCGAACAGTAGCGCTACAATCGCGCCCAGGCCCATGCCAGCCAGAAAAAACGCCATCTTGGAAGAACCATTGTCGTCACTCATAGATGACCTCCTGAATTCTAATGCGCGAGCTTGCTCGCCCAACCTTTGCCCCGATCCACGGCGTCCTCAGCTTGCCGCAGAAGGTCTCGACTCGTGTTGGAAACGTATTCCTTGCCCTCTTCCGCGCGGCGGGCGAGATAGCGTCTCGTGTCCTTGCCCGTCCTCGGCGCAAAAAGCAGAGCTAGGCCAGCTCCAATCCCGGCGCCGACCACAAAAAGCCCAATGTACTTTGCCGATTTTGCATCGCAGATTCCCATCGACATATCCCACCTCCTCATCATGCAAGTCAGAATATACCAGTGTGAGCAACGCAAAAGCAAATGGAAGTATAAAGATTTTAATGTAATTACTGTTCGACCGTCTGGACGGTCTATTTATCTTGAGAGTTCCTCCAGATTGGCAAAATACCGAGCCACCTCGTCGGCCTGCCGTTTCGGGATGACCTGGGAAAGCTCCGTGGCCGAGAGGTTTTTGAGCTTTTCGAGGCCACCGAATTGGCGCAATAGTTTGCGCGCCGTCTTCTCCCCTACTCCCGGAATCTTGAGAAGATCGGTAGTAAACTCCCGACCCGTCCGGCGGGCCCGGTGGAACGCCACCGCGAATCGATGGGCCTCGTCCCGGATCTTCTGAATCATATGGAGGACAGGAGAGTGATGGTCGAGGGCGATCGGTTCATTTTCTTTTCCCAGCAAAAAGACGATTTCCTCCTTCTTGGCAATACTGGCCACCGGCTGATTGATGATCTGCAGCCCTTCCAGCGCCTGGGCGGCAGCGTGAAGCTGGCCGATACCGCCATCGACGAGGATCAGGTCGGGGAATTTCCGTTTCTCCTGCTGAAGCCGCTTGTAACGCCGCATCACGACCTCGCGCATGCTGGCGAAGTCGTCGTTGGAGGGGACGGTCTTGATGATGAACTTACGGTAGTCGGATTTCCTCAACCCGCCGCCGTCCCAAACGACCATCGAGGCAACGACATCGGAACCTTGGATGTGGGAAACGTCGAAGCACTCGATGCGCTCCGGGACCTTCGGCAGGTCGAGCGCCTCGGCCAGCCCTTCAAGCATTTCGCGCGACAGGGGTTTCAGGACGCGGAATCGCCGCTCGAAACTGTGACGTGCATTCCGTGCGACGAGGTCCAGAAACGCGCGCTTCTGTCCGCGTTGCGGAGTGAGGATTTCCACTTTTCGGCCGCGCATTTCCCACAGAAGTTCTTCCAGGATTTCCCGGTCATCGAAATCGACTGGGACGTGAATCTCCGACGGAATATACGGTTGGTCGAGGTAGACCTGCTTCACCAGCGAAGAAAACATCTCGCGCGCGTCAAAGTCCTCGAGGTCTTCCCAGAAGAACTCACGCCGATCGACGGCGCGCCCTCCGCGCAAGTGAAATAGATTCACAGCCACGAGCGGACCCTCCTGGTGGAAGCCGAAAATATCAATATCTTCGCCGCGCGAGGCGGCCATCTTCTGCCGTTCGCGAAGCTCCTCGACTGTCGAGACGAGGTCGCGGTAGCGTGCCGCGTCTTCGAAGCGCTCTGCTTCCGAGGCCGCGATCATGCGCGCGTGCAGGTCACGCACCAAATCGCTCTCCCGCATCTCGAGCAGCAGGCGCACGTCGCGCACCGCCTCGGCGTAGCGCTGAGGGGTCGTCAGGTTCTCGACGCAGGGACCGAGGCATCGCTTGATGTAATACTGCAGGCAGGGGCGGGGGTGATTTCGCGTCAGGTCCACGGTGCAGGAAGGGACGAGAAAGCGCCGGTGAATCAGATCCACAATGCGGTAAGCGAGCCGGGCAGGAAAATACGGGCCGAAGTAGGCCGAACCGTCCTTCCGCAGACGGCGGGTCACATAGACGCGCGGGAATCGCTCGCCGAGAGTCAATTTGATGTGGGGATAGCTCTTGTCGTCGCGCAGGAGAACGTTGTAACGCGGCTTGTACTGCTTAATAAGGTTATTCTCGAGCGCCGTGGCTTCCTTCTCGTTGTCCACGAGAATGGTTTCGAGATCGGCGGCGGTTTCGAGCATCACGTCCCGCTTCGCATCGGAGGGACGTGATTCCTGAAAATACGATCGCACGCGGTGACGCAGGGACTTGGCCTTACCCACATAGATGGGGTGTCCGGAATGGTCATTGAAAATGTAGACGCCAGGCTGGGCGGGAAGCCTTTCCGCCTTTTCGGCAAGCGCTGATTTCGCCCCGTCCCGCATAGAATCAATATAACTCTCTCCTGGTGTCGATGGTGAGGCGCCTTCTCCATAGAACCGTTTTGCGCCATGCCCGGCCCGGAATCTCGCGTATTGACAGCGCCTGCATGGGAAGTGAGAATTGAACTTATGAACTGGCGTTTCCGATGTGCGTCGCTGGCGATGTCCCTCGCCATGGGAGTGGCGTCAATGCTGGGACAGGGCGCGCCCTCCCCTGCGAAAGACCGCGAAGCCCCTGATCAAGCGTACGTACCGCAGCCCGCTTGGAAATCGGTCGAAGTTGGGGACTTTTATCTCAAACGAAAGGTCTACCGGGCAGCCCTCAGCCGCTACAAGGAAGCCGCCCAGGTTGATCCCTATTACCCGCAAGCTTATTTGGGATTGGGCAGAGTTTACGACCGGCTGGGGTTACGGCAGAAGGCGCTGGAGAATTATCGCAAGTATCTGGATCTGTTGCCTTCCAGTAAGCAGGCGGAAGAGGCGCGCGAAGTCCACGAAGCGATCGATCGTCTCGAGCGGAAGCTCGGAACCGCACGATCCCCCGCCCGCAATCACTCCTCGGCGGCCTCCGCGGCTTCATCCGACTGATCATCGTCGGCTGATGGGGCGAAGGTGATTTCCAGAATTTCCGAGGCGCGGGCGGCATCCTCATCGCGCACGAGCAGCGGGACATCCAGAAAAGGAAAGGTGTCGGCGGCGACTTCGCCGGGGATGATACACTCGATGCCCGCGTCGGCCAAGACGCCCCGCGCGAGTTCCGCGTCGAGCCGTGCTGCATTTCCACTGAAAGTGCGAACTGGAACGAGATGAACTTCTCTTTCTTCGCTCATCGACTCAAGTATAATGCCGGACGCAAGATGCTGCAGGTTTTGAGTATGGGACGCCCCAAGCCTGCACCTGGCATTCCACCTTCGTCCCAAGGGAGGATCGAATCGTGAAATCCACCTCAATAACTCGACGTCTGTTGCTCGCCATGATTGTCGTGGCCGGAGCAGCCTTCGCAACGCGACCGCATGGCGCGGAAGTTCCAGCGTTTGACCTGCTCATCATCAACGGCCGGATCCTCGATGGCAGCGGGAACCCGTGGTTTGCCGGCTCGGTGGGAATTCGAAACGGGAAGATTGCTGAGATCGGCAGGATACCGGACGCCTCGGGAAAGCAAGTGATTAACGCGAAGGGTTTGGTCATCACGCCCGGTTTCATCGATCTGCACAGCCACTCGGATTACACGCTGCTCGCGGACGGCGCGGCACAAAGCAAGATTCGCCAGGGCGTCACAACGGAAATCCTGGGTGAGGCGGAATCGGCGGCTCCCGTATTGGGGCCGGCGGTTGCGGACTTTGACCGAAGCCTCCGCCCTTACGGCGTACACCGCGACTGGACGACCTTCGCGCAGTACTTCGCGCGGCTGGAGCGCCAGGGCATCGCCGTAAACGTCGCCTCCTATGTGGGCAGCGGACAGGTCCGGCATTGTGCGATGGGAAACGTCAATCGTGCACCAACCCCGGAAGAATTGAGGCGGATGCGAGGACTCGTCGAGCAGGCCATGCGGGATGGAGCTATCGGCCTCTCGTCAGGACTTATCTATCCGCCCAACTCGTACGCCCAAACCGATGAACTGGTCGAACTCGCCAGAATCGCCGCCCGGCACGGCGGCATTTATGCCAGCCATATTCGAAGCGAGGGTGATACCAGCCTGGCAGCAATTGACGAAGCGATCGACATCGGGGAGCGCGCCGGCCTGCCCGTGCACATCTTCCACTTCAAGGCATTTGGGCAGGCGCACTGGGGGCACATACGCGAACGGATCGAGCGCATTCAGGCGGCTCGTAACCGGGGGCTAGAAATCACAGCCGACCAGTATCCCTATATCGCCGGCATGACCGGGCTCCGGATGTGCATTCCCGCAAAGTTCATGGAGGGCACGTCAGAGGAATTCGCCTCAAGGCTCAAAGACCCGAAGGTGCGCGCGGAAATCCGCAGAGCCATCGAGGAGGGGCTTCCCGGCTGGGGCGATAATATGGTGAAGATCGTGGGGGGGTGGCACGGCGTCCTGGTTGCTGCGCTTCAGAAGCCCGAAAACAAGAAGTTCGAGGGCATGCGCACGGATGACGTAGCCAAGGCCATGGGGAAAGATCCGCTCGATGCGCTATGCGACCTGCTCATCTCCGAGGGCGGGTCGGCGGACGCCGTTTATTTC
>JACQNR010000111.1 GCA_016202975.1 Acidobacteriota bacterium | reverse complement strand
TCCTGAAATCGCTCATCGCAAAATTGGGTCAATTCCTGGCGCTCTACGGCGGCTGGGGCCTGCTCGGCGTCTCTTTTCTGGATTCGTCGTTTGTCCCCCTCCCCGGGGCGAACGACTTGTTGCTGATTCATCTTTCGGCTCAGAACCCGGCGCGCGCCATCATTTACGCCCTGGCTTCGACACTTGGCTCGGTGGGTGGGTCGTACGTGCTGTACGCCTTGGCACGCGGAGGTGTGAAATTGTTCGCGAAGAGGCGATCTTCTCCGGCGGCGGAGCGGGCTCGCAAGTGGATTGAGCGCAACGATTTTGCATCACTCCTGGTTGTCTCGTTGTTGCCTCCCCCCTCCCCGTACAAACTATTTCTTCTAGCGGCTGGGGCGCTGCGCGTCAACGTCCTGCGATTTGGCATGGCGCTCTTTGTAGGACGTGGGCTGAGATTCGGCGCGGCGGCTTATCTGGGGGCCCGTTACGGCGCAGAGGCCGAATCCTACCTGAAAGGGAATATCGTGTGGGTTTCGCTGCTTGCGGCGCTTCTGGTGGTTGCCTGGACGATGGCTTACCGGCGACTTTCGAAACGTCCCGTTTCCAAGCAAACCAGCGACCAACCCGGCGCTTAATCTCTCGGCATTCTGAAGCTGAACGATTCTGACCGGACGCGCAGATTCTTGTCCAAATCCACGCGTACGACGAATCCCGAGCGCCCGGCACCCGGCATCGTAAAGCGCAAATCGCGCAGCGTCACTTCGTAGTCGTCGCTTAGCACCTGCACTTGTCCCCAGGGAAAGCGGGCGAAATCGAGGAATACCGAGCCCGTGCGCGTTTTCATTGCGGCATCCAGCGCCGCCGACTCCTCCGGCTTGCGGTACACCTGCGCGTCCCCTGTTTGGATGTGGTCGTCCAGCGCACTGACAGCGACGACGTAGAAGGCCGATTCCGTTTCGGCTACTCCCGTCCAGGAGAAAGGATTTATGGGAGAGGGGAATGCTCCCACGCGCTTCGGATTTTCCTGGCCGAACTGAACCGAATCGAGAAGGGTCACGGCGCGGCGATGAGCAATGTCACGCAGGGTCCAGACGAGCACCACAGCGGCAAGCGCCAAGAATGCGCCTGTCCGGTACGCGGGTTTACCCGCACCCACTTCTTCGGAAATGAGCCGAAGCAACACGGGGAAACCCAGCCCGACGGCGAGAAGGGACATCACCCCAGGGTCGGTGATGAACATGATGTCCCAGGCGTACCATCTTCCGCTGAAGGGGAGGAACGGCCGCACACCGTAGGCGTTGGTGAAATCGAGCAGCAAGTGACTCGCCGATCCAACGAGTCCGCAGGCCACAAGCCACGCAATGTTCGCAGGGAGCCCTTGTTTTCCCGGGCCTGCGCGTCTCCCGATGGCGTATCCCAGCAGCCCTGCGACAACTCCCAGCACGATGATCCCCAGGAGCGAATGCGTGATGCCTCGATGATAGTGAAGGTAGGTTGCCGTGCTCTTCAACCACGTGACCACATCGACGTCGGGCAGATTCGCGCCGGCGATAACGGTTAAAGTGGCGAAGCGAGTCTTCCGGTTCAGTCCGGTGTGACTGAGTGCAACTGCCGTCAGCGTGTGAGTGAGGTTGTCCACAAATTGCAAGCTGGAAACTAGAAATTGGAAACAGGAGACTAATGTAAACGAAGTTGAAAACCTTACAACGTTCCCCCTCACCCCCGGCCCCTCTCCCTCAGGGAGAGGGTGGCCCGGAAGGGCCGGGTGAGGGAGTAAACATTCACGGACAAGCGCGAGAACGTAACTTTATTTCTGACGTTTACATTAGAAAACAGAAATTACAAATTTGAAAACAAAAAGCCCGAGTTCAGAATCTTTCCAATCTCCATTCAGAATTCTCACCGAAATTTGAAATGCGCAATTTCCAGTTTCTAGTTTTTAGTTTCTAGCTTTGGAACGAGGACAGTCAACGCATCGGGAAGAATCTCAAAGGTGGCGGGAAGCTGCCCGACGAGTTCGCCGTCCAATTCAAAATGGATCGGCTTGCCGCTCTGGACTGGGGTGCAGGTGACCTTGAGACCGTCGACCAGTTCGACATCAGAAAACCGCAAGTGCTGACGCAAGATGACTCCGGCGGCGTAAAGAAAATATCGTGCGCGGCTCGAACTCTTGAACAAGCACGCCGTGAAGTCCGGCTTGAAGAGATCGGCCGTCGGCGCGAGCGGAAACCATCCGGCGTAGTGTCCCGTCCGATGCACCACCGCGAAGGTTGCCTCGCGCTCCTGGCCGTCCATCACGAACCGGAAGGGGGGGAAAGAATACCTTAGCGCCTGCCGCACCGCTTCGAGGCCGTATCCGACGACACCCCACCCCATCTTCAGCGACCACGAAAGGCTGTGGACAACGTAGGCGTCGAAGCCCACGCCCGCCACGCTGATGAAGACTCGGCTGCGCGGCTCGCCGGACGTTGTGTCGGTCCACGTAGCACGGCCGAGGGCAATCCGGCGCGGCTTCCAGCGCGGCAGTTCCTGCGCGGCGCGCGCCGGATGGTGGGGCAAATGAAGTTCCTTCCCGATGATATTGGCCGTGCCCCCCGGAAAGATTCCGAGTGTCGCTGTGCCCGGCACGAGCCCGTTCAGCACTTCGTTGACCGTGCCATCGCCGCCGCAGGCGAGCACGAGATCAGCGCCTTCGTCGACCGCCCGGCGGGCGAGGATTGTCGCATCCCCGGGTCCCGAAGTCGCCGTGAGCTTTAGGTCCAGTCCCGAGGCAGCGAGCACCTCCGCCGCACTGCGAATCTGCCTTTCGCGCTTGACGGGTCTGCGTCCGGCTACCGGGTTATAAATCAGCGTCGCTTTTTTCAATGGGTGGGGTCGGAAGGATGAAGTCTGATGGATGACGGGCGAAGTGTAAAGGGCAAAGTCTGTTTCACGGATTCGGGAACACGGTGCCCGACGGGCAGGCCACAGGATAGATTGTCTTAGATGACCCACTCGCGATCGCATGCCTCATCCCGGGTCCCTTGTCAGCGTTCAATACCTCAAAGTTCTTTCTCCACCCGTCATTTTCGAATCGTCGGAGCAATGACGCCGCTCATCACGACTTCGGCAATCATGTCTCCCGTTTTCTTTTCGTTCTTAGTGCGGATCCAGACCTGATCGCCAACTTTCAAGTCTTCGGCCTTGCCGGGTTTGCCATCCTGCACGAACTTGGTCTTTTCTGTCAGGACGACAGTCTGGTCGACGCCGAATTTGGTCTTTTCCAGAACCATTTCCTTCTTGTCAACGCTTTTGATAACACCATAGAAAAGGTCCTGCAACTGGCGCGCGGTATTGGTGGGATTCCCGAATCTCGCATTCTCCGGCTTCTTCGGATCGTTTGATTGCGCGAGTGCCGTGGATGGAACGACGAACATGAAGGCAAGCGCCATAGCTGTTGCCGCTCGCATTAAGCTGGCCATTTCCCAGACCCTCCTTCTTTATTCGAAACTAGCAGCCTCGATCGTGTGGTGTCAAGCACATGGCGCGCGTTGTCTTTAGGGGGTGCGGGGCAACGAAACGGGCCGGGTTTCGCCGGAGCGGCGCGGTATAATCCCTGTGAAAGTTCTGAGCGGCAAGGGATCGATTGAGGTATGCGTGCCCAAGAGCATTCAAAAAGAGATTGAGAAACTCCGCGCCGACATCCGCTACCACGAGCACCGCTACTACGTACTCGACGACCCGGAAATTTCCGACTCGGAATATGACCGGCTGATGCGGCAATTGCTGGAGCTCGAGGCGCAGCATCCGGAACTTGTCACGCCGGACTCTCCCACACAGCGGGTGGGCGGCCAACCGGCGGAGGAATTTCCCAAGGTTCGCCACTCGGCGCTGATGCTGAGCATCGACAACACTTATTCGGTGGAGGACCTGCGTGACTTTGATAGGCGCGTTCGTGAACTCTCCGGTCGGGCAAGCGTCGAATACGTCGCCGAGCTCAAACTCGACGGACTTTCGATGTCGCTGACCTACGAAGAGGGTGCTCTTCTGCATGGCGTGACGCGCGGGGATGGAAGCGTCGGCGAAGACGTCACGACCAATGTCAAAACTATCCGCTCCGTGCCGCTGCGAATCGACGCGGCCAAACGGAAGATCATCGGTAGCCCCGGACGCTTTGAAGCGCGGGGCGAAGTTATCATGACGCGAAAGGCTTTCGAGCAAATGAACGCCCAGCGCGAAGCGGCGGGCGAGGCGCGATTCGCCAACCCGCGCAACGCCGCGGCGGGCTCGATGCGGCAGCTTGACCCGCGCCTCACCGCGGCTCGAAAGCTCGATATGTATTTCTACGCGCTGCTTGCCGGCGGCCGCACACCTCTCGCCCTGCACTCGAAGACACTCGAAGCGCTCGCCGCGATGGGGTTCAAGGTGAATCCTCACCGGCAACTCTGCAAGTCCTTTGACGAACTGCTGGCCTTCATCCAGCAATGGGAATCGAAGCGCGACTCGCTCGACTACGAAATTGACGGCATCGTCGTCAAGGTGAACGACACGCGGCTGTGGGAAGAACTCGGCACGACGGCGAAGTCGCCGCGCTGGGAGGTCGCCTTCAAATACCCGGCGCGCCAGGCAACCACCAAAGTTCTGGATATCCGCGCCCAGGTCGGTCGCACGGGCACGCTCACCCCAGTCGCCGACCTCGAGCCCGTCGACGTCGGCGGCGTCACCGTGAGCCACGCTACACTCCACAACATGGACGAGGTCGAGCGCCTCGGCGTCAAGATCGGCGACTCCGTGCTCATCCAGCGCGCCGGCGAAGTGATCCCGCAGGTCGTCAAGGTGGTGAAGCCGGCTGAGGATGGCCGCGCATTCAAGATGCCGGCGAAATGTCCTGTTTGCGGCGGCGAGGTCCGACGCAGCGAGGAAGAGGTCGCCTATCGCTGCGTGAACGTCGCCTGCCCGGCGCGCCTGAAGGAATCGTTGCTTCACTTCGCCGGACGCCGCGCCATGAACATCGACGGCCTCGGCGACAAGATCGTCGATCAACTCGTGGACAAGGGACTTGTGCGCGATGTGGCGGACCTCTACAGCCTGACGCAGGAGGGACTCGCCAAGCTCGAACGCATGGCCGAAAAATCAGCGCAAAATCTTGTCGACGAAATCGAGAATAGCAAGAAGGCGGAGCCGGCGCGGTTGATCTTTGCGCTGGGTATTCGTTTCGTCGGCGAACAGACCGGAAAACTTCTTGCCGACCACTTCGGCTCGCTCGACAAGCTGGCGAAGGCGACAGAGGAGGATTTGGTGCAAGTCGAGGAGGTCGGCCCGCGCGTTTCGGAGGCCATCCGCGAGTTCTTCGACGAAAAGCGCAACCGTGAGGTTATCGAGAAACTCCGCAAGGCGGGCTTGAGATTTGAGCAGGAACAAGTGCGGAAAACCGGCTCGAAGCTCGCGGGGAAACAGTTTGTGCTGACTGGCACGCTGCCGACTTATTCGCGCGATGAGGCGAAGCGCATGATCGAGGAAGCCGGCGGCCGCGTCCTTGGCTCAGTGAGCAAGAAAACCGATTACGTCGTTGTTGGCGCCGACGCCGGCTCCAAACTCGATAAAGCCCGGACGCTCGGTGTGGAGATGATTGGCGAAGGAGAGTTGGTGAAACTCCTTGGTCTCTAGCGCTGAGCATGTGACTAGAACGATGAACTTCGGCGAGAAAACATCAAGGCTCATTCTCCTGGCTCAGAAGCTTGCTGAGAGAACACCCGGGTTCTTTGAGACAAAGGGACCGGGCATTGGTGACATAGCGACCAATGAGTTCATGAATAGACTGAACGCTAGCGCCAAGGAAATGTTCGGCCAAGATCACTCGCAGCAAAGAATATGCGGGGATACCAAGTTCGCTCCTGATTTCTAGTTTCCTGAAGAACAAGCCGTTGTCGAATTTGCCTTCAGCCTCGACAAGCCGATGAATGAGTTCGAACGAGACGTATTCAAGAGCCTTCTGGCGCAGGACAGTGGTTCCGAAGTTCGAAAACTGATATTGGTGTGCAAGCCCGGCGGGGGGACACGTCTCTCTGCACCCGGTCCCATGGCTATTAGAGAGTGGGTTGGACGCAATCATAATCTCGGCATCGAGGTTTGGGAACTACTTGCCCCAGAATAAATTGGCACCGCATGGGACCCGTCCGGGCGCCATTGGGGTATGCAGGTTTGACGTCTTGACGTTAAAACGTTAAAGCGGGATAATGTCATCATGAAATCCATGCAAAAGCGCGCCACAGTCTATTTTGATTCTCATCTCCACAGGGCGCTACGCCTGAAGGCAGCGGCGACGGATGAATCCATTTCCGATCTCGTTAATTCTGCTGTCCGGATGAGTCTCGCCGAGGACGCCGAAGACCTCGCGGCGTTCGAGGAGCGCGCCAAAGAGCCCAATCTTGCCTTTGAATCTGTCCTCAAGGATTTGATGAAGCGTGGAAAATTATAAGCTCCTCATCAAGCCCTCCGCCGTCAAGGAAATCGAAACAATCCCCAAGAAAGACCGCGCCAGAATCACCGCGAACATTCAAGAATTGGCTGCGAATCCTCGGCCACACGGAGGCGAAAAACTGTCTGGTGAGGAGAAGTACCGCCTACGTCAGGGCAGCTACCGAATTATCTATTCCATTGATGACTCGGCGCGGGAAGTCCTGATCGTCAGGATTGGCCACAGGAAGGACATATATCGGTGATGTGGCGCCGCCCGTCAGGGCGGCCTCTTCTTGATTCAAAACTGCCGGGCTGCCCGCCCCGGCTCGCGCCGGAAACGGGCCGGGGAAGCCCGGCGCTACAGCGACTCCAGCCAGTTCAGCGTGACGTCCGTCTTCTCAGCGGGGATGCCTTCGGCCCAACGGCATTCGTCGCCCCAGCGTCGAAGAAAGCCGTTTCGAATCAAGCCGAGGTTGCCCTCAGCGGTAGATGTGTTTGCGATGGCCGAGAGCGAGAACGACGGCAGTTTCATCGCTATCACGGATGTCGCAGATGATTCGGTAGTCACCGACCCGATATCGCCAAAGTCCCTTCTTCTCACCGCGCAATGGTTTGCCGAAGCTGCGCGGGTTCGTCGCCCCTACGACTCGCTCCCGGAGGTAGCGCACGAGATCAGTGCGAACTTGCCGGTCAAGCTTCTTGATCTGTTTTTCAGCCGTGCGGGAAATCTCAACGCGCCAAGCCAAGGCGGCGCTCCAGCTCATTGAGACTGATGGTGGGTTCGTTCCGCTCCAGGACTGCCATGCCCAGAAGGTAGTCCTCGCGGTCTTCGAGATAATTCCGGATTGCTTCGCGGGCATAATAGCTCTTGCTGCGGCCGGTTTTCCTCGCGAGCTTTTCGAGTTTGGCTTCGAGTTCTCTCTCTAATCGAATCCCTAGCATGGGTGACCTGCTTTCCGAGAGGTTTAACATGTTTAACATTAGCACGGGGGCGGGTGGCACGCAAGTTGGGTCACAGCGACTCCAGCCACTTCAGCATGGCCTCGGTTTTTTCGGCGGGGACGCCTTCGGCCCAGCGGCACTCGTCACCCTTGCGGAGGAGTATGAGGTTTCCGTTCGTGGTCGTGGCGATGAAAAGATCAGAGGTCGAGCGCGGGTCAGCCACGAGCCCTGGAAACTTTGTCGTGAGGATAGTGTGGTAATCGCGAAAGAAGGCGAGAGCGAGTTCCGGCCCGGTCCAGCGCGAGCGGGCGACGAGCGCAAAGCGACCATCGGCTTTGGATTCGTACACGATGAAGCGGTCGGCAAGCCAGCTGGGCGCGATCTTTTTGGCTTCAGCCTCAGAAATGAACTGGCCCAGCAAAGCAAAATAACCCAACTGGCCGAAGGAACTCTCGCTGAGCACACGAAGGCCCCGCACGCCTTCAAGCGCCGGTGGACGTGGCAGCGCGACGGGAGCGGGCGGCTTGCCGTCGAAATAGATGCTGGGTTCGAAGATTTCCTTGGTCAGTGTGGGAGGGTTTCGGAAAATAGTGTCGAGATTCTCCCAGCCGCCTTCGACCTGTAATGCCTTCTGCACGAATCCCATGCCGTGGATGTAGGGGAATAGGGCCTGCAGCCGGAAGAAATACGGGGCTTTCGTAAATGCAGGGAACTCGGCGAACTGCTGCTGGATGACGCCTTCCATCATGGGCTGGAGCGAAGGCAACGCCGCAAGGGGCGCGCCCCCCATCATGCGCTGTATCATGGCGGCCGTGGCATGGCCTTCCATAACTGCCTGGCGGGCTGCCGAGGCATCATCGTTGTCGCGTTCGGCGTACATGAATTTGAGGAGATCGAAGTTCTGGTCCTGCAGCGCGTGGGTGAGTTCGTGCGCGAGCACCATCTCCTGAATATTCGCCGCCAGCCACTCGGCGATGATCATCGTCTTTCGGCGCGGGTCGTAGACGCCCGCGGCCTGTTCGGTGTAAAAGGCGAGCAGAAATTCCTTGAGGTTGAATTCCTTGGAGACCAGTCCGAAAGCTTTGAGTTCGGCTTCTTCCTTGTGAATTTGCGTGGGCGTGTATTCCTCATCCAAAGTTTCTTCAAGAAACTTTCGAATTTCCGGACGGGAGAGGACCTGCTTTTTCAGTGGGCCCTTGATGGGGAGGCCGGTCAGCTTGCTCATCTCCGCCAGAACTTCATCCGCCTGCGCGAGGAGCGCTTGTTGCTCTGGGGCAGAGGCCGGAGCCTGGGCAATGGCGATGGAAGGTGAGGCAAGGAGCGCAATCAGCAACAGCGTCGCCGCGGGGCGCATCGCATGTTTTACGACGAGGGAAAGCAAATATAGAGAATCGGATACCTCAGCCCGTTGAGTTGTTCGCACTCTTCGCTCCGCTCGCGCCCTGGTTTGACCGCAGCCTGTTACGAGACTATCATGGAATTTGCGCGAGCAAGCCGGGCGATCGCTGCCTCGCACGAGCGTCCCGATCTGATCGGGATAGGCATGAGCGGGGGAGAGGAAAGTCCGAACTCCGCAGGGCAGTGTGCTCGCTAACGGCGAGGGTCGGCGGGGGATTCCCGTTTCATCGGGACGTACGCCGCCGATACGGAAAGTGCCACAGAAAATACACCGCCCCGTTCCGCTATGCGGGACGCGGCAAGGGTGAAAAGGTGCGGTCCGATTCATCGGGCTTAATGTAAGAGCGCACCGCCCCGGTGGCGACAGCGGGGGCAGGGCAAACCCCACACGGAGCAAGACCAAATAGGAGAGCAGGAGCGGCCCGCTCCGCAATCTCTGTAGCGGCGTTCCGTGGGCGCCGCCCGCTATACGTTCTGGACATCGGCTGTCACAGATCGCCGCTACAGAGGCAACTCTCGGGTAGGTCGCTGGAGTCCGATAGCAATATCGGGCCTAGAGGAATGATCGCCGCCCCGATCCAATCGGGGCACAGAATTCGGCTTACAGGCTTGTTCGCGTTTGCTTTTAGTTCCCCGAGTCCGGTGAAAGCCTTCTGGCGCAGGTCGCGTTGAGCGACGCGGGCGCGGCCTGTCCGCCTCCATAAAGCCCGGGCCATTCTTCGGATGCACCAATCGTGGACCAAGAATCAATCATAGCCCGCCGGATTTGTGCTCCTTTGCGGCGCCTCTTGGGCGCGGCCATGTGGGCGGCCATCATGTTGATACCCTCACTGGTGCCGCTGTCGGCCCAAATCCCGCAGGTTGAAGCGATGCGAACGGTCAAGGCTCACCGACTGAGCGCGCCGCCGCTGCTCGACGGGCGAGTCGACGAATCCTGGATGGCCTATGAGCCCGCCGCGAACTTTGTCCAGCAACTTCCTCAGGAGGGTCATCCCGCCTCCGAGCCGACCGAAGTCCGCATCGGTTACACCCGGGAGGCGCTCTACTTTGCCGTCATCTGTTTTGATTCCGATCCCGCGGCCATCCGCTCGACACAGGGGCGGCGCGACGGCGCACTCGAGCAGACCGACGCGTTTCAGATTCTCATCGATACTTACAACGACGACCAGAACGGCTATATTTTCGCGACCACTGCGGCGGGCATCGAATACGACGCTCAGATCGTTCGTGGCGGGCAAACGCGCCAGATCGGCGGCCCACCGCGGGCCGGCCAGAGCAGCGGAAGCGGCACGGCGGGCGCCCAGTCGGGAGGCATCTCGTCTTTCAACCTCAATTGGGACGGCGTCTGGCGGGTCAAAACACAAATCACCGAGCGCGGTTGGGAGGCGGAGTTTGAAATCCCACTCAAAACTCTTCGCTTCGAGTCCGGCGGAAACCAAGCGTGGGGTGTGAATTTCATGCGGAACCTGAGGCGCATGAACGAGCAGTCATTCTGGTCGCCCGTGCCGCGAGCCTTCGATATTCAGCGCGTGTCGCTGGCGGGCGAGATGCGCGGCGTCGAGGCGAAGTTCCGCCGCAGCCTGCAAATCGTTCCCTTCATTATGGGAGGCGTTCAGCAGGACTACACGCACGATCCGGCGGTGAAAAAATACACGCCCGAGGTCGGATTCGACGCCAAGTACACGCTGACTTCCAGCCTGACGCTCGATTTCACGCTCAACACGGACTTCGCGCAGGTGGAAGTGGACGAAGAGCAGGTGAACCTCACCCGGTTCGATCTGTTCTTTCCGGAAAAACGGCCGTTCTTTCTGGAAAACTCCGGCTATTTCACCGTCGGCACGCCGCAGGAAGTGGAAATGTTTTTCAGCCGCCGCATCGGTATCGATTCGACGGGCGCGCAAATCCCCATCGTCGGCGGTGTGCGGCTCTCCGGAAAACAGGGGCGCTACAACATCGGCTTTCTCAACATGCAGACGGAATCGGTGCTGGGCGTTGCGCCGTCGAATAACTTCACCGTGGCGCGCCTCTCGCGCGAATTCGGCCAGCGCAGCTCCGTGGGCATTCTCGCCATCAACAAGTCGCCCACCGGCTCGCGCGCAGACCTTTACCCATCGAACCAGACCTACGGCGTCGACGCGAATATCGGCCTTGGCAACCGCTTTACATGGTTCAATTACGCCGGGCGGACCCAGACGCCGGGCCGGACGGGCAACGATTACGCGGCGAGCTCTTCCGGCCTCTATAACACCGATTTGTGGCGAATTGAAGGTGGCTATACCCAGGTGGGTAACGATTTCAATCCCGAAGTTGGCTTCGTCCGGCGCGTCGCATACCGGCGGCCAAACTACGGAATCTTCTTCGCCCCGCGTCCCAAGCACAACCGCTACATTCGCCGCTTCTGGCCCCACCATCACTGGGAAGGGTACTATCGATTCAATGGCGAACAGGAGTCGGGCTTTCGGCACACCGATTTTCGCATCGACTTCAACAACGGCGGCAGCGTCGGCCTGGCATTTAATGAAAACTTCGAGCAGCTCTTCCAGCCGTTCGAAATCAGCCCCGGTATCGTGCTTCCTGTCGGCCGCTACCCATTTACCAACTGGTCGTTCTACGGCAATACGGACCAGAGCGCCCGTATGTACGGGACATACAATTACGCCTGGGGCGATTTTTATTCGGGGCATATCCGCACGCTGACGGTGGGTGCGGGCATGCGGTCGGGCTTCCGCTACCTGCTCTCCGCCAACTACGTCCGCAACGACATCGAGCTGCCGGTGGGGAATTTTGCGACCGACCTGGCCATCCTGCAGTTTACCTATTCGTTCACGCCTAAGAGCTACCTGCAGTCACTCATCCAGTACAATAGCACCAGCCATCAAGTGGGTGTAAATATCCGATATGCACTGATTCGCATTGCCAATACAGGTCTTTTCATCGTGTATAACAGCCGGTTCAATTCTCTTGGTTACGACCCGAACGATCCCGGCGGATTGCTTCCTCCACCCTACCGTAGAACACTCGACCGGGCGGTGCTGGCAAAATTCACGTATATGTTCGATTATTGATTGAAGCCCGCGGGTGCAGTCGGGCCGGGAGAATCGACGGATGGCGAAGAAAACCAGCACATCACCCAAAATCTCGCGCCAGAAATTCCTGCGCACCGCGGCGTTGCTCTGTGCGGGGGGAGCCGCGGGCGCGCCGGTCCTGCTCGCGGAGCCCGGGGGCCCCGCTTCTCAGGAACCGGTCATTGCGTCGGGCGACGTGTTCCGACTGGAGATTACCCAAGGCGACGGCATGAGGGTGCGCCTAACGGATGTGCCGACGCCGCTGCGGATTGCCGATGGGGAATACAGCTACTCGTTCGGGAAATTCAAGTTCTCCGAGGTTGTTAGCCGGCCCCTTTCGGGAACAAGCCTTTCAGTCAGCGCCCGGTCTCATCAGGGAATTGGACTGGTGCATGAGTTCGTGGTTCCTTCCGGCAAACCCTGGATCGAGGAGTGGATTACTCTGACCCACCGTTCGCAGGTTCCCATGAAGATTCCCGACGCGCGCTGCGGATTCGTCCTGCCGCTCACGCTGGCGGGCGGGGAAGTCGCGGGCGCGCTCAAGGATTTCAAGCTTACGGCCGTGCCGTTCCGGCGCGAGCCGCACGGCAATCGCAAGCAGTACGCGGATTACACGCTCGCCCAGGTTTTGACTGAGCCGCGCAAGTCCATTCTGCGCTCGGAAGTCGCCGAGTTCCACTGGGGCGAAGTCGTCGCGACGAAGAATTTTGAAAGCGGGTGGGTGGAGACGCAATCGTGGCAGTACGCCTCCGAGGGTTGGATTCTGACTGACGGAAAGCGGGGTTATCTGATTACCAGATACAGTCCACACGCCATGGAGTGGGCGGTGCTCGACCGTGTGCCGCTCGGTGGGAACCAGATGGGGCTGCGTTGGGGAGGCTTCGGAATCTACCAGGGTGATCCGGAGCCGGGCGTCTCCATCGAGCCGGGCAAGTCACATACCTTCGGCGTGACGCGCCTCACGGCGTTTGACGGAGGCGTGACGGAAGGGTTCTACACATTCCGCCGCGAGATGGAATCGCGCGGGCACGGAAGCCCGCAGGATTTCAATCCTCCTGCCCACTGGAACGAGCTGTACGATAACAAGCTCTGGTGGATAGACATGGGGGGGATGGACCTGCCCGAGAACCGGAAGAAGTACTACCCGCTATCCGACATGAAAGAAGCGGCCGCAAAGGCGCAGGCCATCGGTTGCGAAGCGCTTTATCTTGACCCCGGCTGGGACACGCGGTTCGCCTCGAAAATCTGGGATAGTTCGCGCCTGGGCCCCCTAAGGGATTTCACGGCGATGTTGAAGCGCGATTACAGCCTGAGCCTGTCCCTTCACACGCCGCTTTCCGGCTGGTGCAATCCCAAAACCTACCCTCGCGAAATCGACCGCCTGAATCGCGACGGCACGCGCGCCGAATTATCTCTCTGTGATGTATCGCGGCAATACCTGGAGGAAACCTACCAGCGGCTGGCGACCCTGGCCAGCGGCGGCGCAAAGTTCTTCATGTTCGACGGGACGATGTTCAACGGTGAGTGCTGGGACCCGGCACATGGCCATCGCGTTGCCACCCGGCGGCATGACCACGTCGAGGCCACCAACCGGCTCGCGCAGATGATCCACATGAAGTTTCCCGCCGTGCTGATGGAAATTAACATTCCTGCGTACGGGCACACGCTCATCGAAATGTTCCCGAAGTGAGCGGCGGTGTCTTCCGAAGCGCCTCGAAGGTGGGAGCCGGGGGAACGCAAGCCGAAAACTGACAACTGAAAACCGATAACTATCCAATATGGGAATTTTCAGCTCGACTAAAACCAAGAATGTTAAGCCGGCGCGGAAGCTGGAGGGCAGCATCCAGATGCCAGGGGACAAGTCCATCTCGCATCGCTACGCCATGCTGGGGTCGATTGCGGAAGGTCCGACGGAGATCCACATCTTTGCGTCGAGCGCCGATTGCCAGAGCACGCTTAACTGCCTGGCGAAGCTCGGCGTCAAGATCGACCGCCGCGAAAACTCGGTGACGATTCAGGGCGCTGGGCTCGAAGGCCTCAAGCCGCCGCGCGACAAGCTCGACGCGGGGAACTCCGGCTCGACAATGCGGATGCTCGCGGGCATTCTTGCGGGGCAATCGTTCAAGTCGGTGATGACGGGGGACGCTTCGCTCTCGCGCCGTCCGATGAAGCGAGTGATTGCGCCGCTCACCGAGATGGGGGCGAAGATTCAGTCCGCCGAGGGCGGACTTCCGCCGCTCGAAATCGAGGGCGGAACGCTCAAGCCCATCCACTATGAGCTTCCGGTGGCGAGCGCGCAGGTGAAATCCGCGGTGCTGATGGCCGGACTTTTCGCGGAGGGTGAGACGGAAGTGGTCGAGTCCGTCGCGACGCGCGACCACACCGAAATCGCGCTCGAGCAGATGGGCGCCGACATCGGCCGCCACCACCGCACCATCGCCGTGCGCGGAGGCGCACGCCTGGAAGGAAAGAAGATCTACGTTCCGGGCGACATTTCTTCCGCCGCATTCTTCATGGTGGCCGGTATGCTGGTGCCGGAATCCAATCTGACGATTCATAACGTTGGACTCAACCCCACGCGCACGGCAATCCTTGACGTGCTCGCGACCATGGGCGGGCGGGTGAAAGTCCTGAAGGTCGAGATGCTCAACGGCGAACTGCTCGGCGACCTGCACGTCGAGCCGGGCAAGATGCGGGGCGGGGAAATTGCTGCTGAGATGGTGGCGGGTTTGATCGACGAGCTCCCCGTTCTCTCGGTCTTCGGGACTCAGACCGAGCAGGGACTCACGTACCACGGTGCGGCGGAATTGCGCGTCAAGGAGAGCGACCGCATCGCCGTGGTGGCCGAGAATCTGCGGCGCATGGGCGCCGAGGTGGAAGAGTTTCCCGACGGGCTGCGCGTTGCGGGAAAACAAAAGTTGCGCGGCGCGGAAATTGAAACCCACGGCGACCACCGCATCGCCATGGCGTTCGCCGTCGCGGGCCTCGCCGCCGAAGGCACGACCGTCATCCACGACAGCGGCTGCGTGGATATTTCCTTCCCGGAATTCTTTGAGACGCTGGAAAGAGTTTCAGGATAGCCTCGCGCCCCTCACTCCCCACCTCGAGACTTCGCACACATCGCAAACCGCGCGATGTATGCACCACCCGCGGTCAGACAGAACCCTGACTGTGGCTATCCGCTACACCGTTTAAAAAGCCTATGACGGGAGGCGGGTAGGGTTGTCCAAAAGTCCATCCGAGGTTGAATACAAGTCGTTCGGTCTTGCCTATGTTGCTAAGTCTAACGTAAATGGCGGGCCCGCAGTGTCGCACATCTACTATTGAAGTGAGGGGGACGGACTTCCACTTTCGAAGTCTACGAAACCTAAACTCGCCATGCCCAATCTCTACCTCACAAACTGTGAAATAAATAGAAAAGCCCAACAACCAGAGGAACAGATGAAAGGGAATCATCCCCACTGAAAAGCGCGGGGCCGGGGGAGAACTGGTTAAGGAGTTCATGATAAGTACGATGGACCAGACAATGGACGCCAGCCCAAAACCCTTTAGCTGAAGTGCTATTGGCAGCGTTGATTGAAAGCTGAAGTCTTGGTTGATAGGGGCATTGTCCATATCAAGAAGATTATTGACATTTCGTAGGCACGGTCAATTCTCAATTTGAATTGACCGTGGGTTTGTGAACGCGGCGAAGAACCCACGGTCAGAAAGCACGCTGACCGTGGCTACCTGCTTTTCAAGGCCAGTGATCGCGCGATGGACGTGTCCCGCAGAACGTGGATGCGCCACCCGCGCAAGGCAAAGAGCGGCACATTATTCGGCGCAGCATTCAGTTCCGGCCCATTGGCCCGTTAAGGGCCTCGAACAAGGCGTCCGGACTTTGGACTTCGAATCGATCGTTGATGAGAGTCAGCTTGTACTTTTTACCGGTTTCCACTTGGATTTGGACTGCCGAATCCCCGCTTTTCTTCACATACTTCAGCTGAGCCGGAGCGATTTGGAACCCGTCATCTTGTCTTCGGCTGATATACCGAATCATACCTTTGCCGATACTCATCCATCCGAAGCAGTAATCCAGGCGCAAACCTGGATTGCCAGGCCTAAAGCTGGCGTATCCGCCATGTTCGTGGGACACCAAGAACGTCTTCCTTTGCTCCTCAGTCTCTGGTGGCAGTGCAGGCTTCTGGTGGTCTTTCAGCCATTCGGACGCGCACCGCGTGGCTTCAGCGATTTGCTCGGCGGACAATACTGCTGCTTCCTTGTCTCGCATTTCCTGGCTATCAATCTCCCAGTCGATATATCTTTCCACGCAGAGCTGCTGAGACTGCCCACATCGAGCGGCGCGGGTAAGGAGAATCCACATGTAAGCACTTTGGTGGTCTTGCTGGACTCCTTCGCCCTCGGCGTACAAGTGTGCCAGACTGAATTGCGCCAGAAAGTAACCCTGCTCGGCCGCTTTACGGATCCACTTCTCTCCCTCGGCATTGTTCTTTTGGCCGAGATAGATCCGCCCTAAATCGGATTGCGCTTCGACCAGCCCTTGCTCAGCGCTCCGACGGCACCATGCAATCCCCTCACCCTCTAGTCTTGGGACGCCCCGGCCCTCCTGCTACAGGATAGAAAGCTCGTACTGCGCAACGGCGTCGCCTTGCTCCGCAGATTTCCTGAACCACTGCGCCGCCTCGGGAAATTTCTGACGGACCCCGAAACCCCGCGCGTACGCGTTCCCCAGGAGCAACTGAGCCTTGATATCTCCGGCCTCTGCTTTCCGCACCAATTCTGGGATGTCCTGCTTCGTGAGCTTACTTGCCTCCTCACGCATCGTCTCAAGTTGCTCCTGGGCAGGTAGACGGGCGGAAACAGACACACAGAAAACAAGCAATAGAATTGAAACTTTTGCTCGCATGTAAGCCCCCTTCGCTTTTTGAAAGCACGTCCTTATCGGATACCCTGGCCACGTTCAGTGCCTGGCCAGCAACGGAGCATTTGAGCAGCCGATCTCACCCAGTTTTTCAGCGCCGTTGATTCAGGCTAATAAGGAAGGGGACAGATGGTGTTGCTGCCCTCAAGGTGGAGTATTTTGCGGTCAGCGCCTGATGAGCCAGACAGTTCAAGACCTGCCGTACAAGCCATCATGCAGGGATTTCCATTGCCCTCTTCCTGCTGACCGATAACATACCCCTGACCGCCACCGAATGCAATTGTCAGTCGGGTTTGCAGTGCGGGTGATTCCACGGGCCGCGGGTGGCGAGGCATGATTGGTTGGGGAGGGCTTCGCCCTCCTGCGGGAGCCCAGAGGGCTCCCCTACCGCCGGTTCATGGAAGTTGAAGAACCGCAGGTCATATACCGGCGCTACAGCGTAAGTTCTACCTGACCAAGCAAGTCGCCAGCCGGACGAGCGATGCAATGTGATCGTGGACACGCTGATGGTCGACTCGTAACCGCAGCAGGCGCGCGGATTTGTCGCTATCCGAAGGTGGCGGCGTCGGCGGCTTGGGAGGCGCGGGCAATGCAGGTAGCTTCGGCGATGCGGGTGGTTTGGGCGGGGTGACTTCGCCTCCCTCGGCATGGCGTTTGCCCAAGTGCTGCAGGCTGATGGTTCCGTAGGAATTGGTGAGGCGGATGGCCGGCCCGCCCTGGCCGTGGCTTCCGGTGATGGAAGGCGATTCGGCCTCCTGGTTCACCTTCAGGCCCGGGCCGGTGAAATCCGACTCCACTTCGCCGTGCCGGGAAGAAGCGTCGATGCGGAAGTTCGACTTTTCGGGCAGGGCTAATTCGATTTCGCCCTTTCTCACTTCCACCTCCACCGGCTGAGTCGGCGGCGTGCTGGTTTCCAGGCGAACGTTCCCGTTGGTGGTCACCACTTTGACGCTGTGGCTGAACTCCGCAAGGGTGATGTCCTTCTGCCGAGTTGAAATCTCAAACGGTCCGTCCACGCCGCGCGCTTTGAGCGAGCCGCGTTCCATGCTAAGGTTGCCGGTCAGCCTCTGAGCGGTCATGCTGGTGCGCGAGGAGGTGAAGCGGAGGGTCTGCCCCACGCTGGAAAACTCCACGTTACCGCTGAACTCGCCGTTGACGGTCACGACCCCGGTCACTCCCGAGGCTTCGACGTCGTCACCGCGGCCATCCACTTCCACGTTGCCCCTGATGTCGCGCAGAGTGGCCGAGCCCCCCGACTTGTGAATGCGCACCAGGCCCTCCACGTTCGAGACTCGCACGTCGCCGCGGCGCGCCGTCACCGTCTGGTCACCCCTCAGACCGTCGATCGAGACCTCGCCGCGCTCGGAGGTGACATCCGTGGAAGCGCCCTTCGGTACGCGCAACACCAGACCGATCTGCACCGTGCGCCCTTCGCCGGGAAGGGAATTGCGATTGGAGCGCACCACGAAAGTTCCCGCCTCTTCCACTATTTCCACCTTCAGCACGTCGTTGATCTTTTTCGCCGCGGCTTCGTTCTCCGCTTTGATCTCGCGTTTGACGATGGCCTCGATCACGGGCTTATCGCTCGATCGGATTTCCACGTCGCCGCGCTGGTCCTCCACCATCAGCCGGATGTCCTGCTTCGCGGGCACCGAAAGTGTTTCCTGATAGGAATAGGGGTTAAAAAGGAAATCCGCGTCCAGGTCGAGGCCGAAGGCGCGGGGCCATTCGTGCCAGGGCCGAAGGACCAGGCGACTGACCGCAGAACCCAAAGCCAGAATCACGAGGAGAAGGAAGACTTCTCCGCCCGTAAAGAGGCGCGGCGGAGCAGACTCGGGGTGCCGGGAAGCCTGCACGTAGTCCACCAGCTTCGAAAGTCCCCAGAAGATAATTATCACGGGCCAATACTTGGCAATGAGGTGCCACGCGCGAAGCTCCGGATTGAAGTTCTGATAGAGGAAAAGAGATCCTACGGCAATCAGCGTCAGTGCCCAGAAAATCGATCCGCGATGATAACCGTATGTGCTCATAGTTAAATCACCTCAGGATTCCTACAGCTGGCGTCCACCCTGTCGAGAATCGTCAATTGCTTTTCTGGGGACTCCCCGTTAACCCCGTTGAGGATTCCTTCGTTGCTCTTGTTTTTTCCAGGTCGAGCTTCGCCTTTTCGATCTCCAACTCCTTCATCTTGCGCTCGTGCTCCATCTCGGTCAGGCGCAATTGCTGATGTGCGGCGAGCTCTTTTTCTTGGATCTTCCGACAGCTCACGATCGCCACAATCGCGATGACCATTACCAAGGTCCCTAGAGGAAGTATCAGAGGGCTAGTCAGCAACCCCATGGCATGTCTGCCTTCTTCAAAGCCTTCCTGCAATTCACGAGTCCGATCTGACTTCACAAACCTTGCGGGCCTGGAAAGCCTCCCGAACCGTCCTTGGGTGGCGGGGGCGTCCCATTTCCGCGCAAACGCTTTTGCAACATCAATACGCCGACCAGGATGAGCAGAATCGGCCAGAAGCGCCCCAGCGAACTGAACACCGGTACACCCAAATTCTCGAGGAGGAACAGGACGCCCAAGCCGATCAACAAGAGTGCGCCGATCGGAGCGGTCAATTTCGTATCTCCCAATCCGAACCATTCCGGGCAGGGTAATCCGAGCCTCTTCCTTTTCGCCGTCTGGAAGGAGTCGATCACCATGTAGAAATAAAAGGCCGCGATGGCCAAGCCGAAAAGCGTTTCTGCTGAACCTCCTACACGGTCCTGCATCCCGATCAGCGCCCCGAAGATCAGGACCTGGGCGATGGCCTTGAGCACCTGGCCGTTATAAATCGCGCCCACGCCCGGGATGAATCCCAGCCCCAGGGCGAGGCCCGGATTCGGGGTGCCCACGGAGTCGGACTTGGCAGCCCCTTTGGGAGGCTGGAGCCGCTCCGCCAAGCAGGGTTCGCAGTAAGACGTGCCGCGAACCTCCTTGCGGCACTCGACGCAGAGCGGTTTTCCGCAGTAGCCGCAGAAGGCTACAGAATCAACTTCGACATGGTTGGCGCATTTCATCGCGAGGTGCTCCTTCCTTGGCTGGCCACGCAGGAGGCCAGGGTGATCGATTCGGCTATCCCCGGCCCAGATCCCTGGTTTGAGGCGAGATCGGTCCCCCCCGGGGCGGTCCGTTCGGTCGAGCCGCCGGGAGCGGCCTTCCGGGGTGGCGATCCCTGCTCCGGCTCAGCTTGTTCGGGCCGAATCTGGCGGAAGCGCGACTCGATTTCGTAGACGATTCGGAGGTCGTAATAAAACTTCTCGGCGCGGGCGTAGAGCAGGTGCCCGGAACGGTTCGCCTGGTAAAACCAGTTTCGAGGATTTAAGTCTGCCACGGTGACGTTGCTCAGATTCACCCCCGCGGCGCTGACAATGACGGAAATGGAGAAGATCGCCATCGCAACCACTGTGGCGACGCGCGGTTGCGGCGAAGGCCGGAGGAATGCCGCCAAGCGTTCCTGCCAAGTAGGCTTGCGCTCGCCCACCGTCGCCAGCATGATCTTTGAAACCAGCCAGGGAGGGGGCTCCATGCCCGCAGCGGCGTGAGCAAGCGCTAGGACGCGCTTGAGGTCACCCATAAGCTCCCGGCAGGGAGTACAATCATGGAGGTGGGCCTCCACCGCAACTCGTTGAGCTGCTTGGAGTTGTCCCTCCAGGTAATCGCTCGCCAGATTTTCGAGTTCCAAGTGCGTCATGGCTCGCCCCCCGCCGCCTTCCCCTGCGGGAGCCCCTTCACTTGTTCAATACGTTTTATGACCCTCGCAAGTTCCAATCTTCCTCGATTGATCCGGGACTTGACCGTCCCTGTCGGCACGCCCAGGACTTCGGCCACCTCGGCGTAGTCCAGGTCCTGCAGGTCGCGCAGAACGACGGCCTCGCGCAGGTCCGGGGAGAGTTTGTCCAAAGCCCTCTGAAGCAGTTCCTTGCGCTCCCGCGCCTCCACCTGGGCAACCGGCCCCGCCGTGTGGCTGAACTTCTCCTCAATTCCCCCCACTTCGTCTTCGATCGAAGACGTGGCTCGATCCTTCTTGGTACGGCGGTAATGGTCCACCAGATGGTTCCGTGCCACGCGGTTCAGCCACGTCGTGAACGCACCCTGAGCGGCATCGTAGGTCTTGAGCGTTTGAAAAATCTTGATGAAGACTTCCTGCGTCAAATCCTCGGCTTCCGAGGGTCGCCCTGTAAAACGATAACAGAGATTGTAGATTTTTCGAGTATGAGTCTGGAGAAGGCCGGCCCAGGCGCTGTCATCGCCCGCCAAGCACCGTTTGATCAGTTCCCGATCAGCGTCCACTGGACCTCATGCGCACCGAAAAATCGCGCACATTGTAGCAGAATGATTTGTCGCGCAAGCTTAGCAGTTCAGGCTACGGTTCCTTTAGCGCGAGGCGCAGCAAGCCTCGCGCCTTACAACAGCGTCGACGGTGGCCGAGTGGCACCTCTCCGCGGCGCCGAATCGCCGCAGAGACGGAGAGCCGCCCGTGCGGTGTGCGATTTGATCCGGGGGGCACAATTATCTCGGTTGGATGTATGCGGCTCACGGACGTACAATCACGGCAGTTCGAAGTATGCAATGTCTGCGGGGGTCGGAGACACATCAGTTCCTGGTGTCTGCGAATCAAGAGACCGCATTGGCCACCCGCGGGGGGTGCCAAGACTGAAGAAGAGAACACTTCCCTTGTCTAAGGTCTATCGCCTGCTTGAGCCGGGCCCGGTGGTGCTGGTGACGACCGCCCGCAAAGGCCAGGCGAACATCATGACCCTGTCGTGGCATACCATGGTGGAGTTCGAGCCACCCCTGGTGGGCTGCGTGATCAGCAACCGGAACTATTCCTTCGACACCCTGAAGGCGACCAGGGAATGCGTGATCAACATTCCGGGCGTGGAGCTCGCAAAACAGGTGGTGGGCTGAGGGAACACTTCCGGACGAAACGTCGACAAGTTCCAGGCCTTCCGCCTTCCCCCAGTACCCGCGTTGCACGTTAAGCCGCCGTTGATCGACGAGTGCTTTGCCAACCTGGAATGCAGGGTAATCGATCCGAGATTGATTAACCCATACTGCTTCTTCGTCCTTGAAGTCCTCAAAGCGTGGATCAACGCCTCAAAGAAGTCTCATCGGACGATTCATCACCTCGGGATGGGCAACTTCATGGTGGCGGGTAAGACAATCAAGTTGCCTTCCAAAATGAAATAGCGCAAGGCTTGCCGTTGTGGCCCAGGAATCATAGTTCAGCCCTGCGGCTTCTGGGTATGGCGTACGGACCGCAGGGCCAGTGAGCTGGCCCTGCGCTACGGCACGCGGGCCAGGCGCAGAGTCTTGATCTCCCACGGCTTAATGTGGAATTCAATGCGGGCGCCCTCGCCTATGGGCCCGATGGTGTCCTCCAGATGATTGGTCTCCGAGGCTTTAACTTTGAAGGGCAGCTCGATCGAAACCGTGTCCTCACGGCCTTCGCTTTCATAAAAGCGCAGGATGGCATCGGTAT
>JACQNR010000029.1 GCA_016202975.1 Acidobacteriota bacterium | reverse complement strand
TTTGGTAACCGGCCACCGGCAGGTGGCCCCAGCAAGGCGGCGCCGCGTTAGCGACGCCGAATAGCCGCTTTGAGCGGCTCACAACCTAAAGCCCCCGGCTTTGCCGGGGGATACTTACCTTTTGCAGGTGAATCAAGCGCTCAAATAATATGGGCGATCAAGGCGTGAAGTGTCGGTTCGCAAACCGGGATAGACTTATCATCGCGGAAACTTGCCGGTAATCCTGACTAGCTTGGCCTCGCACTGGCCCTCCGGTCGTTATGCAATATATTGTATCCAAAATCTTCGAGACTCCGTAAATGCGGAGCGCGCATAATCCGACCTGCATGAGGAGATTTTCTTGATAGTTTCTTAAGTTGTTGAAAACAAATTCCGATTCCACAAGATCTCCCGGCCAATTGCCTTTTGATGTTTGGTACCCCGCTTGCCTCTGAAACCGATGAGCGCTCGCCAGATCACCTCGTGACCCGAGGAAAGGTGAGGCGGGTGACTCGAGTTTCGACCCAACACCCGACGCTTGGAGGGGGGAGATAAGCTTCCCCCTCTCTTTTCTTACCCCCACTGTGATATCCCATTTAGTCTGAAACCTGCGCTTTTGCTTCCAATGGACGAATCCCCTTGATTTGATTGCCCTTAACGGAAAACTGCGGTAAAGCTGGGCTCGAGCGATCTCAATCTTGAGGATTGGGATCTCATGACGAGCCCGACCGCTCCAGCAGGGAGTAGAGGACCGGCATCACCAGAAGCGTAATGAACGTCGAGAGCGAGAGTCCGCCGATCACGGCCAGCGCCAGGGGTTTCTGCAACTCGGCGCCCGAGCCCAGTCCCAGGGCGAGAGGCAGGAGTCCGAACAAAGTGCAGAGGGTGGTCATGAGGATGGGGCGAACGCGAATCTTGCCGGCGGCGACCAGCGCTTCGGTAAGCGGGCGTCCTTCTTCCTCGCGCAGCTTGTAAACGTAGTCGAAGAGGATAATGCCGTTTTACACCACCAGCCCCACCATGAGAATGATTCCCATGAATAAGGAGACATTGAGCGCCGTGCCCGTCAGCTGGAGTATGGCAAAAACGCCGAGCAAGGAGAGTGGCGCCGCCGACAAGATGATGAGCGAAGGACGAAAGGCCCGAAACTGCACGACGAGCACGATGAGAACCGCTGCCAGGCCCAGGCCCAGCACGGAGAGCAGGTCTCGGAACGCGCTTTGCTGGGCTTCGTACTGTCCGCCGATTTCGTAGGTTGTCCCCACGGGCAACGTCGTGGCGCTCAGAACTTGCTTGACGTAGCTGATGGCGCTGCCCAGGTCTGGGTCTTCCAGGCGCGCCGTGAGGAGCGCCATGAGCCGTTGATTCTCGCGCATCAGTTGCGTCTCTCCCCGCACCTGTTCAATATCGGCGAGGGCCGACAGCGGCACGATCTGTTTTGAGGGAGTCAGGATGGGGAACTGGCGCACGTTCGAGTAGTCGAATCGAAACGCGTCGGGATAACGGACGCGGATGCCGATGGTGCGGTCGGCCTGGCGCAACTCGGTTTCGGTTGCGCCCAGCAGCCCGGCGCTCGCTTGCTGGGCGACCTGTTCGACGCTGAGGCCCAGCCGTCCGGCTTGTACCGGGTCCACGTGAATGACGATCTCCGGGTTGCCTTTCTGAATGGCTTTGTAGTCCACAATGCCAGGAATCTTCTGGATCTTCGGCCCGAGTTCTTCGGCCAAGCCCTCCAGCGAATTCATATCGCTACCGAAAAGTTTGATCTCCACGGGCTGCGGTTCGCCCTCCAGGTCACCAATCATGTCTTGCAAGAGTTGCACGAACTCAATCTGAATGCGCGGGATGTTCCTCGTGACCTGCCCGCGCAAGTCGTTCATGACTTCATAGACATCGCGCTTGCGTTCTGACCTCGGCTTGAGTTTTACCAGGATGTCGCCTTCGTTCTGCACCGTGGTGAAGAATCCCATTTCTGCACCCGTGCGCCGGGAAAATGCGGCCGTCTCGGGCATGCGCTTAATGCGATCCTCGATGAGGCGCACTATGCGGTCCGTTTCGGAGAGTGCCGTGCCGGGCGGAGCCAGGTAATCGAGTACATAACCCCCTTCGTCCATTTCCGGCAGGAAGCCTGTCTCCACGTGAAAGTAGCAGAAGACGGTCAGCGCCACGGAAAGCAGGGTGCCCGCGGCGACCACCCAGCGGCGATTGAGCGCCCAGCGAACCGCCGACTCGTAGGCGCGATTGACGGGTTCAATGAAGCGATGGGACGTGTGCCGGAATCTTTCCTCGGAGACGAAGCGCTCCACAAGCAGGGGAATGAGCGTCAGCGCAAATAACAATGAGAGCAGGACAGCGACGGCGAGCGTCAGACAGAGTGCCCGGAAAAACGCTCCCACCACACCCTTGAGCAGGCCAAGAGGGAGGAAAACGACGACCGTCGTCGCCGTCGACTCCACCACCGCGCCCAGCAATTCCTGCGTGCCAATTTCCGCAGCCTAGGTGGCCGACTCGCCCAGTCCCAGGTGGCGGTAAATGTTCTCGACCACCACCACCGTGTCATCGATGATCAGTCCGATGGCGATGGCCATGCCGCCCAGCGACATCAGGTAAAGCGTGCCGCCCATCAAGCCCATGAAGAAAATGGTGCTGATCACGGTAACCGGAAGCGAAATGGCGGCAATGAGCGTGGTTCGACCTTCGCGCAAGAAGAGGTACAGGATCGCGATCACCAGCAGGCCGCCCAGAAGAATCGCGTCGCGCACGTTGCCGATGGAATCGTGCACAAAGCCCGCCAGGTCGTACACCACCGACATGTGCAGGGTGGGCGGAATGGCCGAACCCAGGTGCGTGGCAAGTTCCTGCACCTGGCTGGAGATCTGCAGAATGTTGCCGCCAATCTGGCGCGCAATGTTGATGAGCGCCGCGGGTTGCCCGTTGCCCGTAATCAGCGTGCGGCGATCCTCGACCCCGTCGCGGACTTCCGCGATATCGCGCAGCCGGATGGGGCTGCCATTCTCGACCGCCACCACGGTGTTACGGATATCTTCCAGATTCGTGAATTGCCCGGTGGCAAGCACCAGGTACTGGGAGTAATCCTTGTCCAGGCGGCCGACCGAGGTCACGTCGTTGGTGGCGCGCAGCCGGTCGGTGATGTCCACGAGTGAGAGGCGGTGAGACAGGACCTGCTGGGGGTCCACGATGACGGAGACCTCGCGTGTGCTGCTCGCCTGGACTTCAATAAGCGAGACGCCGGGCACGCGGCTGAAAAGGGGGCGCAAGACGTAGTAGGCATAGTCGCGAAGATCGGCGGCAGGAACATCGCCGTTCAGAATCAAGCTGACAATCAGGAAAATGGCGGGCGTGAGCCGCTCGACCTGGATTTCCGTGTCCGCTGGGAGCGAGCCGCGCGCCTCGGTGACGCGCCCCTCGACCAACTGCAGGGCGTACTGCATGTCCATGTCGGGATTGAAGAGGACGGAGATTTCGGCGCCCCCTCGAATCGTCTTGGAGCGCACGCGTCGCGCACCCAGGACTCCGGTCACGGACTCTTCCAGCGGCCGCGTCACGCGCAGAAGCATGAATTGCGGCAAGAGGTCACCCGAGTGGGCCAGAATCACAACGCGAGGGAATGCGAGTTCAGGATAGATGTTGCTGGGCAGGCGGAAGATGGCAACCACTCCCGCCACCAGAAGAAACCCGGTCAGCAGATTAACCGCGCGGCTGTTCTGGCGGGAGAAGCGCACGACGTTCATGGCTTTACCTTGACCTTGGAGTGCTCCCCGAGGCCGTATCCATTGGTCAGGATCACGGTATCGCCGGCCTGAACGCCCTCCAGCAGTTCCGTGCGCTCCTGGGTTTCGAGACCAATCTTTACGGGGACGGCCTCGGCATTCTCGCCATGAACGCGATAAACCTAGGACTTGCCTTCCTGGTAGCGATAAATCGCCTGGGGGGGCACCACGAGCGCCTGGGCATGTGTCTCCAAGGGAATCTGCGCGGCCAGGTACATTCCCAGTCGCAGAAGGCCGGCACTGTTGGCGATGCGGATTCGGACCAGGCCGACATTCGTGCCGGGATCGACGGCGGGAGAAATGGCCACCACGCGCGCCGCCAGTTCTTTCCCTGGGAAAGCGTCCGTCGCAATGCGCAGCGTCTGGCCTACTCGAATCTTCTGCAGGTAGACCGCTGGAACATTTCCAAAGAGTTCGACTTCACCGACATTGGCACTTCGAAAAGCGGCTGTGCGGCGGTGCCGTCCACCTGTTCGCCCACGCTCACCAGTCGCTTGACGACCACGCCGCCGAGCGGCGCACGCACCTCCGCACGGCCGAGTTGCAGGCGCGCCAGCGCCAGAGCCGCTTCCGCCTGACGCAGGGCGGCTTCTGTGACGCTTGCTTGCGTTCGCGCATCCTCCAAATCCTTGCGGGCGGCAATGCCCCGTGGGTAAAGATTTTCATTGCGGTCGCGATTCAGGCGCGCGTTCTCCACGTTGGCCCGCGCCTGCTCGACGGCCGCTTCCGCCTGACGCGCCTGGTCCTGCAAGGGCCGGTCATCGATCTTCGCCAGGATCTGGCCGCCCCGCACGCGATCGCCTTCCGCCACCATCATGCGGGCAATGCGGCCGGGGACGAGTGAACTGACGCGAACATCCTGATTGGGCAGCGCGGCCACGGTCCCGCTGACAGACAGGCTGGAGCTGATGTCGGCACGTTCCACGCGCGTGACGGTGACTTCTGTTACCGCATCCGCCTGCTTGCCCGCGCCCTCATCACTCTCCGCCCCGGACTTATTGGAGCAGGCGGCAAAGACAACACACCATGCAGTCACAACTGCGAAGCTTAGAAAACATTTACGAGGGGCTATGGTGATTCGCATTTAGTCGATTGGACCTCCCACCGCTTCCTCCAGCCCGGCAAACATGCTTTGCAGCGCGAAGAGACTTTCCAGGTAGTTCTGCTCCACGTCCTGAACCTTTTGTTGAGCCTGCATGACCGTGAGGATGCTGGTCCTTCCCGCCCGGTAGCTTTCCTCCGCCAGGCCTTCGAGCTGGCGGGCCACCGGAAGCAGCTTGAAACTATACAGGTTGACCTGCGTTTGCTGCGCCTGGATTTCAAAGAATCCTGACTCGATGTGGGCCGCGACGGAGCGTTCCGCCGC
Organism: Acidobacteriota bacterium; assembly: GCA_016202975.1. Lineage (GTDB taxonomy): Bacteria > Acidobacteriota > Terriglobia > UBA7540 > UBA7540 > JACQNR01. The sequence goes on along the minus strand of JACQNR010000029.1, from coordinate 3,517 downwards.
CACGGCTTCTGCCGACAGGACTTGCTGAGTGGCGAGCGACTGGGTGATCTGTCCCTGATTGCGGTTGAAGAGCGGTAATTCCATGGCGAGAGCCCCGCGGGGGCCGGCGAGGAAATCCGGAGGGGAGTGGAAGTCCGAACCCACTTGGACCGCCAAGTTGGGTATTCGTTCCGCCTTTAACAAGGCGCGGCGGCTCTCTTCAATCTTCTGCTCCTGCCCGAGATGTTGAAGCTGGGGATTCAACTGTCGGGCGCGATCGAGGAGTTCCGGCAACGTCGGGATGGAGCCCACATCCTCGAGTTTTCCGGTGAGCTGCCAGCTTGTGGCCGCCGGCTCGTTCAAAAACGCGTTGAGCTGGCTCATGGAGACCTTTTCCCGCTGTTCGGCCACTTCGCGGTCGGCCTGGGCACGGGAGACCTCCAGTTCTGCCTGGATCACTTCGAGCTGGGCCACGTCCCCCGCCTGGAACCGGTCGCGCGCGATCTGCTGCAACCGCTCGTCCAGTTGCACCACGCGGGCCAGCCGCTCGCTCTCGGCCCGAGCCAAAAGCGCGCCGAAGAAGGCTTCGCGCGTGTTACGACGCACCTGCCGGGCGATCGCGCTGATCTCCACGTCCGTTAATACACCTTCTTCCTTCGCGACGCCAATTCGGCGGCCGCGCTTAGGACCGAGCTCTAAAGGTTGTTCGAGGAGGAGGGCTTCGTGCGGTGAATCGCGCAACGCTTCAAAACTCAGGGTGGGGTTCGGGCGCTGCCTGGCTGTCGCGATCCCGGCCACCGCCACTGCCCGCCTTCGCCGCGCCGCCGCCAAGTCCAGGTTCTGTTTTTCGGCGAGATCAAGCGCCGATTGAAGTGACAGCATTGGGGTGTTTTGGGCCTGCGCGGACGTAACGACGATAACGATGATCAGCAACCATGATGGAAGCGCCTCACTGGATCCCTCCTTACCGTGTCGACAGGGCCGTCGCTGCTGCCTAGCCCGAAACCGCGCTCTACTGCGCGCCGCGAGATATTCCGAGTCTAACCTTCAGTCGTCGAGCGGCAGAGCCCCTGAGGTAGAACTTCTTGGGCGATCGTCAGCTGACCGAGCTTCTGAACCGACTGATTCAGAGAGTTTACATCATGTGTGCAGGAGGTCCTGGTGCGACTTTCAGAGTGGGGTCCCACGCCCTTGAGGTCCAGCCAGATCTCCGTCTGCCGCGACATGAACGGCAGATTCAGGCGGCAGCGGTGGGTCTCTGAACTTCAGCGAGGCCGCCCTTCCAGTTGACCATGCGGCCTTGCGCCGCGTGCAGGAGCGAACGGAATAGAACCACGTACATCATCTGCCGATAGTAGAACCTTTGCAGGACGAGCGCTGTGAGCAGCCACCAGTCTTCGTGCTTTTCCAGGGCAAACGCCACGACGCAGGTGATCAGGTCAATCAACATGAAGCCGATGAAGAAGACGACCGACCGTTCCACGTCGGCACTCGTCCACAGTTGCGGGATACGCGCGGAGTGCAGGTGCGCGAGCCCCCAGAGCGCGAGCGAACCAAGGAAGAGCAGGTCGATGACGGGCGAAAACAGCGGGAGCAGGATCTGAAACAGGAAAATATTAGGCAAGGCCACGAAGCCCAGGGTTCCGTAACGGGGCCGCATCAGCGTGTCGCGGTGCTTTGACAAGGCTTGGATGGTTCCGAATGTCCAACGAACGCGCTGGCGAATCAACGCGCCCGCGCTCTCCGGGGCCTGGGTGCGCCCAATGGCTTCCTCATCGTAGAGAATCCGCCACCCACGGCGCCGGAGCGTGAAGGTGAGATCCGTGTCCTCGGCCAGGGTGTCGGGAGAGTGCCCGCCGCAATCTCGGACCGCCTGCGTGCGCCACGCGCCAATCGCCCCGGGCACAACGGGAATGCAATTCAAGAGATCGAAGGCGCGCTTCTCGAGGATTTGGCTGGTAATGTATTCGAGCGCCTGCCAGCGCGTCAGCCAACTGTTGCGGTTGCCCACTTTGACGTTACCCGCCACCGCGCCAACCCTGGCGTCCGCGAAATGGCGGACCAAGTTGGGGATGGCATCGGGATCGATAGCGGTATCGGCGTCAATGGTGATGACGACATCGCCCGTTACCTTGGCGAGCCCTGCATCGAGCGCAGCCGGCTTACCTCGATTGGGCTGACTGAGCACGATAACGCGGAGGTCGTTTTGAAATGCCACTTGCAGCCGCAGACCGGTCTGGTCCCTCGACCCGTCATTCACCACGATAACTTCCTGCAAAGGGTAGTTGGATCTGAGCGCTGCCTCTACCGTCCCGACGATGCTTTCCTCTTCGTTAAAAGCCGGGATCAGGACGCTCACACGCGGCTGGAATGAGGCATCATACGGCAGGGCCGGAAGAAGCTTCTCCACCAAGGCCAGCAATCCCACAACCAAAGCTCTACCACTGACCAGCGCAATCCCTATTATAAATACACTGGCGATCAACCATCGCAACCAGTGGTAGAGGTCGAATATGAAGCCGTCGGCGCGCGCGAACAATCTTTCGTCGCGGTTCAGGGGGGGGCATTACCTCGGCTCGCGCTTTGCCGAGCAGTTCAGAAACCGAAACCAATTGGAAGCCTTTAGCGCGCAATCCATCGATGATTTGCGGAAGGGCTGCGACGGTTTGCGAGCGGTCTCCGCCACTGTCGTGCAAAAGCACGGTGTTGCCTTTTCTTGCTCCCGCTTGGGCAAGCACGCGGGAAACGATCGTCGCCGCGGGTGGAGGCGAACCCCCGTTGAGTTCTCCCCAATCCTGTGGATCGATACGCGCCCCTACGATGATGCAGCCCAGGCCCTGCGCAAGAGGGAGCAAGGCCACTTCGTCGGCAGATTCGGGCTGATGGTCCACTCCGTAGGGAGGGCGGAACAGAAGTGTTTTGACCCCCGGAAAGCTTTCCAGGAGCCGCTCCGTGAGCTTCAGCTCGAATGTGAGCTGAGTGGCTGAGCCTTCATCAAAGTGAGAGTGCGTGTAAGTGTGATTCCCGATTTCGTTTCCTTCCGCGTAGGCACGTCGCACAATGTCCGGCGCGTTGTTAGCCGCGAGGCCTGTGACGAAAAACGTTGCTGAAACGTGTTTCTCCTTCAGGATGTCGAGGATCTGCGGAGTAAATCGCGGGTCGGGGCCATCGTCAAAGGTGAGGGCAATTTTGTTTGGAACATTCCCCAGATGGTCGATTCGATAGGAAAGGGGATAGATCGTGAAGCTCTCGTCCGTGATCGAATCCGTCGACGAGTCGTAGCGAAAAGTCCTCTGACCCTTCTGGGGCGTGGCCATGATCCGCCAGATGTCCCCATCATCTTCCAGAATCAAGTCGGGCCCGGGCGGAATCTGCTCGAGTTGTGCGCGAACGCTGTCGCTGGGGTGCGTCGCGTCCCAGATGAACCACAACGAAGGGTCCTCGGCGCCCAAACGCCATAGCGCCGTGCCTCGAACCCCCAAAAGCTCCGCTGCACGGAGCTGGTTGTAGCCCGTCACTCCGTCCAGCATCCACACCT
>JACQNR010000107.1 GCA_016202975.1 Acidobacteriota bacterium | reverse complement strand
GGGTCGCTGCGCGTCTACGTCGGCTACCGCGTGCAGCACAGCGGCGTGCGCGGTCCGGCCAAGGGCGGCATTCGCTACCATCCTTCGACCGACCTCAACGAGGTTCGCGCCCTCGCCTCGGCGATGACCTGGAAGACCGCGCTCGTCAACATTCCATTCGGCGGTGCCAAGGGCGGCATCAATGTCAATCCCAAGGAGCTCTCCACCTTTGAACTGCAGCGTTTGACGCGCGGCTACATCCGGCGCATCCACCTGCTGCTGGGGCCTTACCGCGACGTGCCCGCGCCCGACATGAACACCAACGCCCAGGTGATGACCTGGATCTTCGACGAGTACAGCGCCCACCACGGCTACACGCCCGCCTGCGTGACAGGGAAACCGGTGGAACTCGGCGGCTCGCTCGGGCGCGAAGCGGCCACGGGCCGCGGCGTTTTTGTGATGACCGAGGCGCTGATGAAGGACCTTTCCATGCCCCTCCCGGGCGCGCGCGTTGTGATTCAAGGGTTCGGGAACGTCGGCTCTTTTGCGGCGCGCTTCTTTGCCGAGGCGGGCGCCAATATCATCGCCGTGGCTGATGTAAGCGGGGCGGTTTATGGCGAAAAGGGGCTCGACGTGCGCGCCTTGCTCGACCACGGGCGGTCGACGGGCAGCGTCAGGGGATTTCCCGGCGGCAAAGACATGGGGAGCGACGACGTCCTGACGCTCGATTGCGACGTGCTGGTTCCGGCCGCGCTCGAATGCGTCTTGCACAAGGACAATGCCCCGAAAGTGCGCGCCAGAATTGTGGCCGAAGCCGCGAATCTTCCCACCACGACCGAGGCCGACGAGATTCTGAACGCGCGGGGCATTCATATTCTGCCCGACATACTGGCCAATTCGGGCGGAGTCACGGTCTCCTACTTCGAGTGGGCGCAGAACCTTCAGCAAGTTTACTGGGAAGAGGAGCACGTCAATTCTCAAATGCAAAAAACTCTGCTGCGCGCCTACCGCCAGGTGGCGGAGATGGCCGCGCTGGCGAAGATCCCGATGCGCGAGGCCGCTTATACGATTGCCGTCGACCGCGTTGCGCGCGCCGAGCGCCTTCGCGGTACTTAGCACGCCGGACGGGGACCATCCCTCCGCGAGGACACCACTCCCGGAAAACGCCTATGCCTCCTCCTCTGTTCACCCATCTCGAAGGCGGGATTCCCATGCTGCGCCACGAGCACGTGGCAGTCCTCTATCGCGGGCGGGCGATCGCCTTCCATCACGCTTCGTTTCTTTCCGAAGGAATCGAGCGGGGCGACGTTTGCGTTTATCTTGCCCCGCCGGACTACCACGCGGAGATGCGCGCCCAGGTTCGCAACTCAATTTCTCATGGAGACATTTCCGACATGACTAGCCGTCTGCGCACCCACGGGGGCGCGGCGGACTTCGACGCTCTGCGCGAACTTTGCCAGCAAACCTTTGACGAGGCGGAGAGCGCCGGGGCGCCCGCGGTGCGCTGGCTGGAGGACGGCCTTTGGCCTGCTGCTGCGGAATTTCCTATGCCTCACTTTTTCGAGTTCCACGCTCTGTTGAATTACCAAGTCAAACACTATCCGAGCGCCGCGCTCTGCCAATACGACCTCGATCGCTTCAGCACGCAACACCTCTTCCAGGCGATCGCCGTGCACCGCCATCTCATCGTGGAGGGCTTGCTCGTCCGCGACAATCCTTTCTATATTCCCGCGGAAAAGTTCATTCCACTTTCGGCCGAAGACCGGGAGCATGACCTTACCCGACTCTTTCGCGAAGTGGGATTCGAGATGCCCAAGCTCCTCGCCGCTCTCGCCGCCTACGGCCGCCTGCGCGGCGAATCCATCCCACGATGATGGCCCGCTGCTCATGAAAGCGCGTCTTGACCTTCGGGGATGCCGGGATATGATGCTCTCAGCTTTCAATCGCCAATCCGCCATTCCGTGGAGAAAGCTGTGTTCAGCGCCGTAAAGGCGAAGCCGAGAGTTTCTCCGCGTAGCAATCGGTATCAACGGCGGCTGGGGCGATCCGCTCGAGCGCGACCCGGCACAAGTCCTTTTAGGTGTGCGCGCGGGATATGTTTCACGTGAAACATCACGCGACATCTATGGCGTCATTCTGTAGGAGGACAAGTTTGAGTTTGACGCCGATTCGACCGCCGCGCTGCGCGCGAGCCTGCGTGCGAAGCGCGGGTTGTAGCGGCGATGTCCCCATCGCCGTTCCCCTTGCTTTGATTCAGGGGTAAGGACGCCGCCGCGACAACGGGGCACTGGCGCTCAAATCATCCTGAACCCTGCCCAAACGCGCACCGTTTCCGTCGGCGACCTGTTCGCCGAGATGCCGCTCACCCGCGAGCACTGGAAGGCGGGCATCGCGCTCTTCTTTGCCTTCGTCATTGGGCGGCGGGCAAAGGGGAGCAGGCGCTTGCCAAGCGGCCGACCCATTTTGGCAACGGCAACGACCTGAGTTATTTCCCGCAAAGCTCTCGGAATTTGGCGCAAGTGGTTTAGTTCCAATCAGGTAGGAAACACAGTCTGGCCTCTAACCCCTGCCCCATCATAGCTGTTGAAGAATCCATCAGCCGAGTCGGCTGGTACCCAGAATGCTTTATCAAGGTATACGGGTTTGTCTTCAGCGGACAGATCGTTCTCAGGGTGCCCCGAGAGGTCAGGCCAGGCGGACGCAAGGTTTGCCCCGAAGTTCAAGGAGTCAGACAATGCCACGAGCAAAAGTAACGATAGATGGCAACGAGGCGACGGCATACAGCGCCTATCACGTCAACGAGGTGGTGGCGATCTATCCCATCACGCCATCCTCGCCGATGGGGGAGTGGGCGGACCAGTGGGCTTCGGAGGCGAAACGCAACATCTGGGGGACGGTCCCGACCGTCATCGAGATGCAGAGCGAGGGCGGGGCGGCGGGTTCGTTGCATGGTGCGCTTCAGGCTGGCTCACTGGCGACCACGTTTACGGCCTCGCAAGGCCTGTTGCTGATGATTCCCAACATGTACAAGATTGCGGGCGAACTGACTTCTGCTGTGATTCACGTTTCGGCGCGAACTGTCGCGGCACATGCCCTTTCAATTTTTGGCGATCACTCCGATGTGATGGCTACGCGGCAGACGGGTTTCGCGCTGCTCGCCTCCAATTCCGTGCAGGAGGCGATGGACTTCGCGCTCATCGCCCAGGCGGCAACGCTCGAGACGCGCGTCCCGTTCCTTCATTTTTTCGACGGCTTCCGCACTTCGCACGAAGTCGCCAAGGTTGAACAACTCACCCCGGACGACATGCGAGCGATGATAGACGAAGGCCTAGTGCGCGCGCACCGCGCCCGCGCCCTTTCACCCGACCGCCCGTCCATTCGCGGGACGGCGCAGAACCCGGATGTTTTCTTTCAGGCGCGCGAAACGGTGAACCCCTTCTACCAGGCCGCTCCGGGCTTCGTTCAGGAAGTAATGGACAGGTTTGTCAAGGTGGCGGGGCGCAGCTATCACCTCTTCGATTACGTGGGCGCGGCGGACGCCGAGCGCGTCATGGTGCTGATGGGCTCAGGCGCCGAGGCGGCGCAGGAGACGGTGGAAAACCTGACGGCGCGCGGCGAGAAGGTGGGGGTCCTGAAGGTCCGCCTCTACCGGCCGTTCTCGGTGGAATATTTCGTCGCGGCGCTGCCCGCCACGGTCAAGACTCTGGTGGTGCTCGACCGCACAAAGGAGCCGGGCGCGGCGGGCGATCCGCTCTATCTTGATGCAGTCACCGCAATTAACGAGATGATGGCGGAGGGGCGGACGCCCTTCCGTGCCGCTCCCCGCATTCTCAGCGGACGCTACGGCCTCTCCTCCAAGGAATTCACGCCTGCGATGGTGAAGGCGGTATTCGACAATGCCGCCTTGGAGAAACCCCAGAACCACTTCACCGTAGGCATAAACGACGACGTAACGAACACCAGCCTTTCCTACCACCCCGAGTTCTCGACCGAGGACCCGCAGACGGTGCGGGCGCTTTTCTACGGCCTGGGCTCGGACGGCACCGTGGGAGCCAACAAGAATTCCATCAAGATCATCGGCGAGGAGACTGAGAGTCACGCGCAGGGCTATTTCGTGTACGACTCGAAGAAGGCGGGCGCCGTGACCGTCTCCCACCTTCGCTTCGGGCCGCGCCCCATCCGCTCGACCTACCTGATCAGCCGTGCCAGCTTCGTGGCCTGTCACCAGTTCTCGTTTCTCGAGCGGCTGAACATGCTGCAGGCGGCTGAACCCGGCGCCGTGTTTCTGCTCAACAGCCCTTACGGCCCCGAAGAGGTCTGGGACCACCTGCCGCGTACCGTCCAGGAACAGATTCTTCTAAAGAAGCTGCGATTCTTTGCCATTGATGCCTACCAGGTGGCGAAAGAAGCGGGCATGGGAATGCGCATTAACACCATCATGCAGACCTGCTTTTTTGCCATATCGGGCGTCCTGCCGCGCGAGGAAGCCATCGCCGCCATCAAACACGCGATTGAGATGACTTACGGCAAGCGCGGAGAAGCCGTGGTGAAGAAGAATTTTGCCGCGGTGGATGCGACGCTTGCCCACCTGCACGAGGTCAAAGTGCCGGAAGGGGTGACCAGTGATTTCGACCTGCGACCGTCGGTGCCGGCCGAGGCCCCGGAATTTGTCCAGAAAGTCACGGCAAAAATTATCGCCGGTGATGGTGACCTGCTGCCGGTGAGCGCGTTTCCGGTCGACGGCACGTTCCCAAGCGCCACCGCGCAATGGGAGCGGCGGAACATTGCTCTTGAAATACCGGTGTGGGACGAAGCGATCTGCATCCAGTGCGGAAAGTGCGCGCTCGTTTGCCCGCACGCCACGATTCGCGCCAAGGTTTACGAAGACTCGGCGCTGAAGGATGCTCCGGCCACGTTCAAAACGGCGCCGGCGCGCTGGAAGGAATTCAAGGATTTGAAGTACACCCTGCAGGTGGCGCCGGAGGACTGTACGGGCTGCGGCCTCTGTGTGCAGGTCTGCCCGGTGAAGAGCAAGACGGAAGTGAAGCACAAGGCGATCAACATGATGCCTCAACCACCTCTGCGCAAGGAGGAGGAGAAGAACTGGGAATTCTTCCTCCAGTTGCCGGAGATGGATCGCAGCGCCCTGAGCCTGACCCAGGTGAAAGACGTTCAGCTTCTGCGGCCCTTGTTCGAATTCTCCGGGGCCTGTGCCGGCTGCGGGGAGACGCCGTATATCAAGCTTCTGAGCCAGCTCTTTGGCGACCGGGCCTTCATCGCCAACGCCACCGGCTGCTCGTCCATTTACGGGGGCAACCTGCCGACCACGCCCTATGCCGTCAACGAAGAGGGGCGTGGACCGACCTGGGCCAATTCGCTGTTTGAAGACAACGCCGAGTTCGGTCTCGGCATGCGCTTGGCCATCGACAAGCAGGAGC
>JACQNR010000106.1 GCA_016202975.1 Acidobacteriota bacterium | reverse complement strand
GGTCTGGGAAGCGCGCCGCCTCTACGAAGGGCTGTACGGCGCGCGCGGGGAAAGGGAGAACCGGATCAAGGAGCAACTCATGCTGTTTGCGGACCGCACTTCGACCGCCTTTCTGCGCCGCGAAGGGCTGAGTGCCCAGCGCGTCCGCACCTGGAAAACTTCCGCCGACCCGGATTTTGATCGTAAAAAAAACGCATCCGGGCGCTTTACCGGCGCTGTCCGCCCCACAGCGCCGTAATTTGTTTCGACGAATGGGGGCCGCTGGAACTGAAGCCCATCGGCGGCGTGACTTGGGCACGGCAGAAGCGGGCGCATCGCCTCCGGGCCACCTATCGCCGCCTGAAAGGCACCGAACAGTTTCTCGCCTTCTACGACGTCCATGCCGATTGCCTGAGCGGAGTCTTCCGCCGCCGCAAGCGCATCCGCAAAGTTGCGGAAGCCTTCCGGCGGCTCCGGCGATGCTATCCTCGCCAGCGGCTGTTCGTGATTTTGGACAACCTGCATAATGTCCATGACCACCCGCGTTTTCTGGCCCTGCTGCGCCGCCTGCGCATCCATCCCGTGTGGACGCCTACGGATGCTTCCTGGATTAACCTGATCGAAGCGCAGTTCGGAGTCTTGAAGCGATTCACTCTGGCACACACCGATGATCCCACCCACGCCGCGCGCCGCAGCCGCATCTACCGCTATCTGCGCTACCGCCATCGCAAACTCCGTAGCCTCCACCACCCTCTACACCGCCTCCGCTCTCTTAGCCCCGTTAAGTTGGAATAGCACTAGGAGGGCCCAGCCTAAAACCATACACCTCTCACATCCGGAAGCTGCAACACGACTGGCCCAGGTCTTCCGTTAACCCGGTTTCATCCTTCACACTTCATTTTTCATCCTTTTCATCTCCCAACCCAACTTCTTCAAGGCATGGCGATTGGAGCGCGCGCCTTCGTCCGGGCCTCCGTGCGCGGGCTCGTTGCCATCGAGTTCGACGACGACCTCGCGCAAAGCATTGCGAGCCGAGGCAAGGTCAAGCGCACCCGAACCGATTTCGCAGAAGAGGTATTTGCGGTCGCGCAGCGCGGCGTGGAATGGTTTGGGCCTGCATGATATCCGGCAGGGACTAGAACTTGGTGAGCGAAGAAAAACTGAAATCGCGGACCTTCATGGCGGGGACGACCATCTCAAACGACTCCTCACCCGCGGTCCGTTGCGGCGTGCCCAGCATTTCGACATGGTTCAGCATCTCGATGACGCTCTGGTTAAACCGCAAGTTTCTCACGCCGTACTGGATCTTTCCATCCTCGACCCAGAATGTCCCGTCGCGCGTCATACCGGTAAGGATTTTCTGGAAAGGATCGACCTCGCGGATGTACCACAGGCGCGTCACCAGCAGCCCACGTTCAGTCGAGCGGATCATGTCTTCGACGCTGGCCTTGTTGCCTTCCATCACAATATTCATCGGCACTTCACCGATGTCGTTGGGAAGTGGGAATCCGTGGCCGGTCGGCTGGGTCTTCATCAACTGCGCCGTGCGGCGCGCATGAACCACGCCCTTCACGACACCTCTTTCAACCAGGATGACGCGCTGGCGCGGAATACCCTCGCCGTCGAACGGCGCGCCCGCCTGCAGGGGGTGGAAAACATCGTCCCGCACCTGAATGTTGTCACCGAAGAGTTTTTGGCCGACGCGTCCAGTGAGGCAGCTCCGCTGCTCGTGGACGGCGAGGCCTCCGAAATCAAAGAATAGGAATCCCAACAGGTCCAGCACGGCGGAGGGTTCCAGAATCACGGTGTACTTGCTAGGCGGCACTTCCTTCGGATCATGGCTATCGAGCGCCTTGCGCGCCGCGCGGTCGGCGAGCAACTCAGGATCGAGCGATTCACAATTGGGGGAGCCGGCCTTGGCCCATCCCGAACTCGTTTCGCCCAGCATAGTCACGGAAAACTCCGAGCTGGTTTCTTCATGGAATGCGCCGAGGCCGCGCGAATTGAAGACCCCGCTGGCCACCGAGCCGCTGGAGAGAATTCCGGCCGCCGTCAGATGATCCTTCTCGGCGCGGGCAACAACCTTCTTCACCATTTCGGCGCGCGCCTGAGGGGAGAGATTGGCTGTTCCGGGATGGAAACGGTCTACGGAGCGAAACGTCTGCGGGCCCGGCATGCCAAGCAGTCCCGGATCAGGGGGTTGGGTGCGTGCCAATGCCAGAGCTGCCTCGCAAACCTCGCGAATCGAGGCTTCGTCCAGCTTGTTGGTGCTGGCGCGAGCGGTGCGATGGTCAACAACGGCGCGGACCGAAACCGAAACTCCTTCCTCCGCCACGTTCTGATGGATGATGTTGTTGGCAAAACGCGTGAGCGAGTAGGAGGTCGACCCGATGATCGCCTCGGTTTCCTCGGCCGTGGAATACTTAAGGACCTGGGTAAAGATTTCCTCAGCTTTTTTTCTGGTTAACATTCGGCAGAGATTGTCAATTGCTGCTTGTGGGTTGTCGGTTTTGAGTTACATTCTGCATTTCCAGTTTCCAATTTCCATTTTCCAATTTCGATTTTCGGGTGTCGCTTCTCGCCTTTCGAATTTCCAACTACCCTGCGTATGCCACGCCCACTTGCACCTTTCGGAATCGCGCCGGCGATGCGCCGTGCCCCGTTCCCATCGTCTGCATGGGCTGGCCCTTGCCGCAGTTGGGAGTGCCCCAAAGCACCCACTCCTCAGGGCCGCAGATGGCGTCGCATGAATTCCAGAACTCCGTGGTGATCCCGGCGTAGGTCGGGTTCTTGAGCATGCGGCCGATCTTGCCGTTTTTGATTTCCCAGCCAAATTCGGTCCCGAACTGGAAGTTGTACCGGCGGTCGTCAATCGACCAGCTGCGGTTAGTTTCGAAGTAGATCGCATCGTCGGTCGAGGCGATCAATTCGGCCAGGCTTCCCTTGCCGGGCAGCACGCTGACGTTGGTCATGCGAATGATGGGAATGCGGTTCCAGCTTTCGGCGCGCATGGCGCCGCTCGAGCGCGCCTGGCCGACCGCGGCGGCGGTCTCGCGCGAAGTAAGGTACCCGACAAATTGCCCATCCTTGATGATGGGTGTACATTGCGCGGGCACCCCTTCGTCATCATAGGCGAACGTCCCAAGCCCGGGCCCGTGCGCGACCGTGGCGTCGGCCACGGCGTTGACGATTTCCGAGCCGTAGCGCAGGTTGTTCAACTTTTCTATCGTGAGAAAACTCATCCCCGCAAAATTCGCTTCAGTACCAAGTACGCGGTCGAGCTCAATGGGGTGCCCGATCGATTCGTGAATCTGCAGGCCCAGCTGCGAGCTGCCGAGAATGATGTCGCGCACACCCGACGGGCATTGATCGGCCTTGTGGAGCGCCACCGCCTGTTCGGCGATCCGGCGGGCGTTGCCGACAAGGTCCATTTCCTCGACGAGCTCATACCCGCGCGTCTGGTGCTGCCCGCCGAAGGAGTTCGGAAAGGAGCGCCGCTGAATCTCGTTGTTCTGGAAAGAAGTGGCGACAAATCCCGCGCCCGTCTGCGTTTTGAGCTGATAGATCTCGGACCCCAGAGAGGAAACAAAGAGTTGCTCGATGCGGCGGAAATCCATCGAACATTCCGACAGGGTGATTCCCGCCACAGCACGGATTTCCGCGTCCACCTTGAGCATCAGGTCCAGGCACGACGAGACGGGGACCGAAAAGGGATCGATGCGGCAGGCGGCGACCCAGCGATCCACGACCTTTTCTTCTGGAGCCAGGATGGCTTCCTGCTTCTTGCACAGGGCGCTGGCGCGGGCGATGGCCACCGCCTGGGCCGCTGATCGGTCCACGCCGCCCTGAGTGAGATCGTCGGTCGAAGCAAAACCCCAGGCGCCGTCGGCAATCACGCGCACACCCAGGCCGCAGGACTGCGACTCGCGGACTTCCGAGGCGCGGCCGTTCCGGGTGGAAAGATACCGTTGCCGGATGTCCAGCACGCGAACGTCGGCGTAACCCGCCCCCTTTGCGGTGGCGGTGTCCAGTGCACGTTGAGCAAGGGAATTCATTCGGCGATTTAGCGATTTTGTGATTTAGCATTTGGCGACTTGGCCGTGATCGCTCCGACTGTTCTGGCCTCAAATCGCGATATCACTAAATCACTCAACAGCCCAATTCTAGGTCCCTTCCGACCACGAGGCGAGATACTCCTCTTGCTCGCGGGTAAGCTTGTCGATGGCGACACCCATAGACTCGAGCTTCAATCGCGCCACTTCACGATCGATGTCGGCCGGCATGGAATGCACCTTGTGCTCGAGTTTCTTGGCATTTTTCACGATGTACTCCGCTGCGAGCGCCTGGTTGGCAAAACTCATGTCCATCACTACGGCGGGATGGCCCTCGCCGGCGGCCAGGTTGACCAGGCGGCCTTCCCCGAGCAGAAAGATCTTGCGCCCGTCGCGCAGAGTGTACTCCTCCACGAATTCGCGCGTGGTCCGCTTGGAGAGGGCCATTTTTTCGAGCGCGGGAATATCAATCTCCACGTTGAAGTGGCCGGAGTTGCACACCAGTGCGCCATCGTGCATCGCCTTGAAATGTTCCTCGCGCAGAATGGACTTGTTCCCTGTCACAGTGATGAACACATCCCCAATCTTTGCCGCTTCGGGCATGGGCATGACGCGGAATCCGTCCATCACCGCTTCCAGAGCGCGCGTGGGCTCAATTTCGGTAATGATCACGTCCGAACCCAGGCCTTTGGCGCGCATCGCAACGCCGCGCCCGCACCAACCGTATCCGCATACCACCACTTTCATTCCGGCAAAGAGGACGTTCGTAGCTCGCAAGATTCCGTCCAGCGTCGACTGTCCCGTGCCGTAGCGATTGTCAAAAAGGTGCTTGGTATTCGCGTCGTTGACGGCGACGACGGGAAATTTCAGGACGCCCTCCTTCGCCATGCTGCGCAGGCGAATGACGCCGGTCGTGGTCTCTTCCGTGCTCCCCAGAATTTCCGGAATGATGTCTTTGCGCTTGGTCAAGACGGCGGTGACGAGGTCGGCGCCGTCGTCCATGGTGATCTGGGGCTTGTGGTCGAGAGCCGCGCCGATGTGCGAGTAATAGGTGTTCGTGTCCTCGCCCTTGATGGCGTAAACGGGAATGTTGTAGTCCTTGACCAGCGACGAGGCCACGTCGTCCTGGGTACTGAGCGGGTTCGAGGCGCACACCACCACATTCGCCCCGCCGTCGCGCAACGTAATCGCAAGGTTCGCCGTCTCGGTGGTTACGTGCAGGCATGCCGAGATGCGGACTCCTTCCAGCGGGCGCTCCTTGATGAACCGCTTCCGGATCACGCGCAAAACGGGCATCCATTGGTTCGCCCATTCGATGCGCAGCTTCCCTTTCGGCGCCAGGCCGATGTCCTTGACGTCCCCGAGTTGTTTCTTCGCCGTTGCCATCTAGAGACCCGCCTCCTGCCGAAGGATTGCAGCCTTGTCGGCCTTTTCCCACGTAAATTCCGGTTCCTGCCGCCCGAAATGTCCGTAGGCGGCGGATTTCTTGTAAATCGGCCGCTGCAGATTGAGCGATTCAATGATCCCCTTCGGGGTCAGTTGAAAGTGTTTGCGAACCAACACCTCCAGCTTTCCGTTTTCCACTTTACCGGTTCCGAAGGTATTGATCATGACCGACACCGGATCGGCCAGGCCGATGGCGTAAGCGAGCTGCACTTCCGCGCGAGCGGCAATTCCGGCCGCCACGATGTTCTTGGCGACGTAACGCGCCACGTAGGTCGCCGAGCGGTCCACCTTGGTGGGGTCTTTCCCGGAGAAGCAGCCGCCCCCGTGGTGGGCCGAGCCGCCATAGGTATCCACGATGATCTTCCGCCCCGTCAGGCCGGAGTCGCCCACCGGCCCTCCCGTCACAAACCGGCCCGTCGGATTGATGTAAAACTTCGTCTTCTCATCCATCATATTCGCCGGGATTACCGTCTTGATGACGCACTGCTTCACGCCTTCGCGCAGGGTTTCATTGGAAACTTCCGGCGTGTGTTGCGTCGAGATGACAACAGAATCGACCCGAAGTGGTCTAAAGCCTTCGTATTCTACTGTGACCTGGGATTTGCCGTCGGGGCGGAGGAAATCGAGGACATTCTTTCGGCGGGCTTCGGCGAGTCGCTGGCAAAGCTTATGAGCCATCATGATCGGAAACGGCATCAGCTCCGGCGTCTCGTCGCAGGCATAGCCGAACATCAGGCCCTGGTCGCCGGCGCCGCCCGGGTCAACCCCCTGGGCAATGTCGGGGCTCTGGCGGCTCAGGTTCACCGTCACCTGGCAGGTGTCAGCACTGAAACCCGCTGCCGGGTCGGTGTAGCCAATGCCGCGCACCGTGTCGCGCACTAGCTTTTCGATGTCAGGCTTTGCCGTGGTCGTAATTTCGCCCATGACGTAGACCGACTGATCCTTAGCCATGGACTCGCAGGCTACTCGCCCGCGAGGGTCGGCTGCCAGGACGGCGTCAAGGACGGCGTCTGAAATCTGGTCGCAAACTTTGTCGGGGTGGCCCTCCGTAACAGATTCAGACGTAAACAGATATCGTTGATTCGGCCCGGACACGCGGAGCCTCCTTACGATCAATTTCGGCTTGTTTCAGGGGTGAACGGTCTGAACCCTTCACTTACCGCAAACTTTAGACGCTAACATACGCCTTCGGAAACTGTCAACGAGTGACGAACCGAATTCCTGCTCGAACCTTGCTGGGCGGGCCAATGGTCCTGACCGGCGTGCGGGCGACGTCATAGCGGGCGTCCAGCAGATTTTCGGCGCCGACGAATAATTCAACGCCACGCCCCAGCGGTCGGCCCACCGTCGCATCGAGCTCGCAGAACCGGTTAAGCCGAAGCTGGTTCTGGTCGTCATCGAATTCCGACCCCACGATCCTTCCCTGGAGAGCGGCTGTAAATCGACGGGAGCTAACGTAGCGGGCCTGGAAAGTCAGGACGTGCCGTGAAACGTGCGGAATCAGAAGCCCTTCCAGGCTCAAATCCGCCGGAAATCGCAGCACCTGAGCATCGGCAAATTGGTAGGCTCCGGTCAGGGTCACGGAACTGAAAGCCCGGCCCTCAAGTTCAAATTCCACGCCGCGCGATCGCGTCCTGCCCAGGTTCTGCCGCTGCCGCGTGATCAGGTTCGGCTGAACGCTCAGGGTCACATTGGCAATGGGTGAAGAGATGTCCGCCCAGAAAAGTGACCCCCGGGCCGTAAGCTTGCGGTTTGCAGTCGTGAAGCTCGCTCCAACTTCCCCTCCCGTCAGCCGCTCGGCGCGCAGGTCTGGGTTGGCCTGCGTCACGACGTTCCCCACCCGGAACGAACGATAAAGCTCATTAAGCGTGGGAGCTCGAAAGGCGCGGTAGATGGAGGCGCTCACGACGACGTTTTCGTTCAGCTTGCGAAGAACTGAAAGACGCGGACTCAGGGCGTGTTCGGTGCGGTCCGGGAAAAGACTTGCGGTGGGCGATCCGCTCCCGGCGAGCGGGACTGTGTTCAGATAGCCTCGCAGGTTGTCCCAAAAATCGGCGCGAAGACTGCCCTGGATCATCCAGCGGGCGGAGGGCCTGGTGATCGATTCGATGAAGAATCCCGTCGAGCGCTGGCGCCCCCCCACGCCAGTGGAAGCCGTGGGCAAGTTTGAAACAAAGCCCACTTCGTCGCTCGCTCCCCGAACTTCGCCTCCATCAACCCCTGCCACCAACACTTGCCGCGAGCCAAATGGACGCGACCACAGCACGGAAGCACCCAGCTGCTGCGCGGGGACCCTTTGCAGGCGAGTCAATGATTCGGTGCTGCGGTCGAGCGAGATAGATGAAAAACTCTGGTCGTACGTTTGTGGACCACCGAACGCCCGCAGCGTCACCGCGCCCAGTGTGTTCGACTGCCAGTCGGCGCCCGCAATCAATCTCCTTAACCGGGTGCCATTGGTTTGGAGATCTGTTCCGTTTTCACGGGATTCCTCCAGGATCGACGCTTCGCCAAACACCCTCAGGCGCTCCGAAACGATTCGTTCCAGGCGGAAACTCGCGGTCGCGTGCCGCGAGCTTGCGCGCGTGTCCACTGGGCCCCGGTCGGCTTC
>JACQNR010000097.1 GCA_016202975.1 Acidobacteriota bacterium | reverse complement strand
GATCGTTGACGAGCAACCGGCTGCGCCCCCCGGTCTGGATCTCCCGGCGCAGAATCAGTTCGGATTCTTCCGCGTCGGCGATGCCGTATTCCTCAAGCCAGTCCTCCCAGAAGGGCTTGCCCGAGGCACGAAAAATCGCCGTGACGGTCGAGCGCTCCTGCCCGGTGCGAATCACCTCGGGAGAGGCCCGTTCTCCGAGGGCGAGACCCAACGCATCGATTAGGATGGACTTTCCGGAGCCGGTCTCACCGGAGAGAACGTTCAGTCCGAGCTCGAACTCCACCCGCAAGTTCTCAATGACCGCGTAGTTCTGGATGTGAATTTCGCGCAGCATGGCGGAAGAGGCAGAGTCTAGCACAGAGCAGCGATGAACGCGGAAGGATGAACGACGAACTTCATTCGAAGTCATCCTCGACCGGTTATTGCTCCAAGTTTTCAACCTCCAGTCTGGAGTTTCTACTTTCCAATTTTGTGGAGGCTGTGTTACGTTGAGGCAGGGCTGCAAGTCGCGCTTATTTCCCCGCCCAGAGGAGGTCGGTTGGCGATTACGCTCGCATTCTGGTATCAAGGCGAACTCTGGAACCTCGTCGCTCAAACGGGGCTGGTTGCTCGCATCGTTCTGTTTATCCTGTTCGCTTTCTCCGTATTTTCCTGGGCCATCATCTTCAAGAAGTCCAGAGGGTTCAACGTGGCGCGGCGGGATTCTCACGAATTTCTGCGCGTCTTCCGGCAAAGCAAGAAGCTTTCGGACATTCGGGCTTCCTGCCAGGCCCTGAAGGCGAGCCCGCTGGTGGAGGTGTTTCTCGCG
Source organism: Acidobacteriota bacterium (assembly GCA_016202975.1). GTDB lineage: Bacteria > Acidobacteriota > Terriglobia > UBA7540 > UBA7540 > JACQNR01. The sequence continues at coordinate 12,610 of JACQNR010000097.1, read as the reverse complement.
GGCTACCGGGAGATCGAAACTCAGGCGGTGCCCAGTGAGAATCCCGGCCGAATGAAGATCAAGAGTTTGGTCTCCATTCAACGAAGTCTGCAAATCGCCTCCTCCGGTGAATTGACGCGCCTGGAGCAGTGGCTGAGCTGGCTGGCCACGACCGGCTCGACGATGCCCTTTGTCGGCCTCTTCGGGACAGTCTGGGGGATTATCGATGCATTCCGCGGCTTGGGCTCGGCGGGTACAGCGTCGTTACGCACCGTGGCGCCGGGCATCGCGGAGGCCCTGATCGCCACCGCGGCTGGACTCTTCGCCGCCATCCCGGCGGTCATGGCATACAACCAGTTCCTTCAGCGCATCAAAGAGTTTGGAGCCCTGATGGACGACTTTTCGCTGGAGTTCATGAACATGACGGAAAGATATTTTTCGTAGTGGAGGGATGTGGGTCGAGGACGATTCGAAGCAAGCCATGACCCACATCGTCGATTATGGCATTCACGACACCCAAAGGCCGAACCCAATCATCGCTCTCCGACATCAACATCACGCCCTTCGTGGACGTGGTCCTGGTGCTTCTGGTCATTTTCATGATCACGGCGCCCCTTCTCGAATCGGGCATTGAAGTCGACCTCCCCAAGACGCGCACCGTGAAGGTGGTCTCCGAAGAAAAGGTGGTGGTCACGATCGACAAGAAACAGAACGTGTACGTGGGCAATACGGCCGTCAACATTCATCGCCTGGGCTCGTTCGTGCTCGATCAAATGCGCGGGGAGACCAACGCTCCGGTATTCATTCGCTGTGACGAGAACGTGACGTTCGGAGCGTTCGCGACGGTAGTGGATTCGTTGAAGCAGGCGAATATCACCAACATCAGCATTGTGACCGAGCCGCTTTCGACCAAGGGGTCACAGTAGGGGCCCAAAGCCTGGAAAGAACGCCGGAAGAAATTCATGAACGGTGCGACCTATCAAATTCACTTTGACGAGCGCGAGAGCCTCCGGAGGACTCTGATGCTTTCGCTGGGGCTGCACGCCCTACTGGTTATCGTCGTGGTGGGTTACAACCTGGTGGGCGCGCAAATGCGTGGAGTCTGGGGCACCAGCCTCGGTGGCGGCGGAACGGCGGTCCAGATCGGCGCGGTGGCCTCGCTGCCGGGCGTGCCGCTTCCCACTCCGATGCAGCCCACGCGCAGCTCAGTGGCAACTCAGAGCCCCGGGCTATACAAAACCGAAGAAGTCAAGCCGGAACCCAAGCCCGAAGCCCAAGAAATTCCAAAGTTCAAAGACACCGTCAAGCGCGAAAAGGTGGAGCGGATCAATCCGCGGATTCAGCCCGAGCAGCCGGACATCCCCGAAAACGCCGTGCCGTTCGGGCAAGGCGGCCCTGCCGCCATGACCCACAGCCAGTTTGCAATGGCGGGAGGCCAGGGCGGGCTGAACCTGGGCGAGTTCGGCGACCGATACGGGTGGTACGTGAACGCCGTCCGCAGCCGGGTCAGCAGCAACTGGCTGCTTTCCATGATCAACCCGAACCTGATGTCGGCGCCACGGGTATACGTGATTTTCGACATTGCGCGAAGCGGCAATATCGAAAATGCGAGAATCACTCAGTCCAGCGGAATCCCGGAGGTGGACCGCTCGGCGCTCCGCGCCGTGCTGGCCTCCAACCCGTTCGGGCCGTTACCGGCGGATTACCCCGGGGGCAAGGTTTCGGTCGAAGTTTATTTCGACCTCCACAGGTAGCGCGTATTCCTGCCGGTCAGAGCACGCACCGCAGGCGGAAATCTTCGAAATTGGAGAACTCTGAAGCATGAAAATTGGGAAGCGCAGATCAGCCGGCCTCACCCTCGCCGTCGCGAGTGTCGCAGCACTGGCGTTCGTTCAATCCGCATCGACGCAGGATGATTGGATCAAGATAGGCGTCAATCTGGGCGCGCCAAGCATACGCCTGGCGGTGGCGGAGCTTGCGCCGAAGTCGGTCGAGCAACAACTGGTCAGCATGACGCAGATTTTCAACACCACCCTTCGCAACGACCTGGAAAATGCCGGAATCTTCGAACTGGTCAGCAAGAGCATGATGCCGGAAAGAATTCCGAGCGAACCGGCGGAAGTCGTCTTTGCCAACTGGACCGATCCCCCCGCCGCCGCCCAGATGCTGGTGTTTGGCAAGGCGGAGTCGATCAATCAGAGCCTGGTCATTTCCGGACGGCTCTTCGACGTCCGCAGCCCCACCAATCCCAGCGTCCTCGGCAAGCGCTATGTCGCCACCATGAATGAGGTCGCGACGCGCGAGGCGGCCCACCGGTTCGCCAACGAGATTATCCAAACTCTGGGCGGTGGCGTCCCCGGCATCGCCATGACCAAGATCGCCTTCGTCAGCAAGCGCACGGGCAGCGAGGAAATCTGGGTGATGGATTACGACGGCTTCAACCAGCGGCCCATCACCAGCTACAAATCTCTTTCCATCACGCCGCGATGGTCGCCCGACAACACCCGGCTGGCCTTTACCAGCTACACGAGCGGAAACCCCGAGATCACCATGTTTTCGATGGTGACCAACCGCCGGATTCCCTTCCCGACATATAAGGGACTCAACACCACGCCCGCGTGGTCGCCGGACGGAACCAAGGTGGCGTTTTGTTCGAGCATGAGCGGCGACCCGGAAATTTATGTCTCCGATGCTAATGGATTGAACTTGCAGCGCTTGACGTTTTCAACCGGCGTCGACATCTCGCCCGTCTGGAACCCGAAGACCGGTAAGGAGATTGCTTTTGTCTCCGACCGCAGTGGTACGCCGCAGATTTACTCCATGACATCGGATGGAACCAACCTGCACCGGCTGGTTTCCGTAGGCGGCGACGCGAGTTCGCCTTCCTGGTCGCCCAACGGACTTTTTATCGCCTATCATTGGCGCGTATCGGAGACCGGAACCTATGACATTTATGTCATCGAAATCGCCACGGGACGTATCATCCAGCTGACGCACGATGCGAGAAGGAATGAGCATCCCGTCTGGTCGCCCGACGGCCGGCATGTCGCTTTCGAATCGACGCGGAGCGGCTCGCGCCAAATCTGGAGCATGCTTGCCGACGGGCGCGACCCAAGAAAACTCACGCAGGACGGCCAGAACTGGGGCCCGAACTGGTCGAATTAACGCCTCAGCCGGCAGGGGGCGGGACTCCAGGGGTCAGGCTGCGCCCCAATTTTCTTATTTCAGTTTTTGTTGTTTTTTTTTGGGTCATGATGATAGTATGACTGCGTTATAACGCCATTGTTTCTCTGCTTTGGGCTGGCGAATTTCAATTGCCCATGCATCTTCGGCAGAGTCGGTACGAAACTAATCCATTTCTGTGACGAGGTCACAAGATTTTTCCAAGGAGGAGTTAAACATGCGAGATAAGAAGCGCTTGGTAGCTATTCTTATCGGAATTCTGGGTTTGATTCTGCTTGTAGGGGCCTGCAAGAAGCAAGTGCCTCCGCCGCCCCCACCGCCGCCTCCACCCCCTCCGCCGCCGGCACCGACCGCCACTTTGACGGCTGAGCCGAGCACGGTGGAACGAGGGCAGTCGGTGACGCTGAGCTGGAGTTCGGACAATGCCACGGAACTGAACATCGCTCCTGGCGTGGGTACGGTCCAAGCGACTGGCTCGCAGTCGGTAAGTCCGAACGACTCCACAACTTACACCTTGACCGCTAAAGGGCCAGGCGGAAGCGTTACAGCCACGGCCCGCGTTACGGTGACCGTACCGCCGCCTCCACCGCCACCCAAGCCTCCGGTGAAGGAAATCACCGATGAGGAGGACTTCCCGCGCAATGTTCGGGACGCCTTCTTTGATTTCGATAAGTCCGACATTCGGGCGGATGCCCAGCAGGTGCTGACCGCCAATGCCGAATGGCTGAAGTCCCACCCGAATGTCAGCTTCACGATTGAAGGCCATTGCGACGAGCGCGGGAGCGAGGAATACAACCTCGGCCTCGGCGATCGCCGCGCCACGGCTGCCAAGAACTTCCTGGTCAACCTCGGGATCTCCGCGGACCGGATCAATACCATCTCCTATGGGAAGAGCCGCCCGCAGTGCACCGAATCGACTGAGGATTGCTGGCAGCAGAACCGTCGGGCGCACTCGCGCTACGGACGTTAATCGCAGCTCGTTTTTCAAGGCGCCGGGGAACCCGCAAGGGTTTCCCGGCGTTTCTTCTGCTCTCCGAAGCCATCGGGTTATCCTTCAACCTGCTCTGCCCATCGGCGCATCGAACCGAGAGGAAGCTGTTTTTTGCCCGGCCCGGCGGTTGACCTTGCGTGCGGCGTGAAGGTACACTGGCACTAGGTTTACATTTCTGGATTCGAGGTCAGTCGAGTGAAAACGACATGCATTGTGGTTTTGACAGTGTTTCTCGCTTGCGGGGGCGCCACGCCTGCACACGCACAGAAGAAGGACACCCTGCTTCTGATGCAGCGGCTCGACACGATGCAGCAGATGATGATTAACATGCAAAAGACCCTCGACACGCAGACCGCTGTCCTCAAGACCCTCATTGAGCAGGCCAACGACAACGTCAATTCCATGAAGGTCGTGATGGAGGACTTGCGGAAGTCCACGGGTCAGAATCTGGCCAACAACAACGCCCGCTTCGACACCATGACCAATGAGATTCAATCCCTAACTTCAAGTCAGGAGGAAATCCTGGCGCGCATCGCCAAGCTGAGCGAGCAAGTGGCACAAACTCAGAATATCATTCAGACACTGAACGCGCCGCCACCCACGCCGGCAGCGGGTGCCACGGGCGACCCGAACCAGCCCGTCCCCCCCACGGTTCCCGACGCCGAAACGCTCTACAAGTCCGGTCTCACCGCCTTTAATGGAGGTCAGTACCAGCTCGCGGTGCAGTCTTTCCAGGAATACCTGCAGTATTACGGATCGACGGATTTGGCCTCAAACGCGCAGTTCTATATCGGCGAGGCCTACTACAGCCAGGGAGACTACGCCAAGGCCATCGAGGAATACAATAAGTGCGTGGAGCAGTACCCCAAAGGCAATAAAGTCGCTGCGGCGCAGCTCAAGAAGGGGTATGCTCTTCTGGCCCAGGACAAGGAAAGTTCCGGCATCCGCGAGCTTCGGTCGCTTATTCAGCGATTCCCTAATTCGCGCGAAGCGGACTTGGCTCGTCAGCGGCTGAAAAAGCTGGGCGTCAGCGCCGGTGGGCGATCCGGCTTTTGATGCGTTCGTACTCTCGACTCTAATTCCCGCGAGGCTCTCATGGCAGGCTCCGTCAACAAAGTCATTCTGATCGGGCGTCTGGGCAAAGACCCAGAACTCAAGTACACACCCAATGGCACCCCGGTGGCTAAATTCTCGCTAGCCACCGACGAAGTCTTCAAGGACCAATCGGGCGAGCAGCAGCGCCGCACCGAATGGCACAACATTGTGGCGTGGAAAAGGCTCGCGGAAATTTGTGGCGAATACTTGACCAAGGGCAAGCAGGTCTACATCGAAGGCAGCATCCGCAGCCGGCAATGGGAAGACCAGAGCGGAAACAAGCGAACTGGGTATGACATCGTGGCGCGTGAAATGAAGATGCTAGGATCAAAAGCGGACAGCGAGCGTCCGGCTCAGGATCGCCCCGCCGCCCCTGCTCCCTCGCCTCAAGCGTCTTCCGATCAGGAGGGTTCTCCCGACTCGGAAATCACCGACGAAGATATTCCCTTTTAGCATTGACTCCAGGACAGGTTTTCTGCGGCAACTTCACCCCGGGGGCCGACCGTACCTCTGGCGGCGCTCATCAAACCTCTTGACTATCTCATCAAACTTCGTCGCCTGCTCCGGCGTCAGGACCTTGCGGATACGGTCGCGCGAGTCGGTCCGGATGGCATCAAATTCCGGCCGGTGCTGCTTGCGAAGCGCTTCGACCTTCCCGCCGGTTTCCTCCAGGATGGCGCGGATCTGCTGGACTTGACCATCATTCAAGTTAAGGTGCCGCGTCATGCGCCAGATCATTCTTTCCCGCCGGGCCGGACCGCTCATAGAACCCATATGCCAACCATAGAAAAACAGCCCGACTCCCCCCACCAGGACTCCCAGCAGGAAAGTCAGCGCGAAGTAAATGTACGCACGCCGGGGATTCAATGGGACTCCCCTCCCATCGCGCTGACGGGTAACAGATTGATCTCCTCGTATTCATCCACGCCCCCAGCCAGGAGCGTTTCCAACGACTCGGAGGAATCCGCGCGCGCCAGCGAGAACGACCCCTGGCCGCGCCCGCGCACAGGGCCAGTGCTCGAGAGCGCCAGCACCATCATCACGGTCATCGCCACGACCCCGGCAGCAAGAACCGCCCGGCGGCCGATGGTCTCAAGAGACCCAAAGACCCGGGCCGGAGATTCGTCGAGGCCGCGTAGCACGCGGGCCGCAAAACCCCAGGAAGGCTCCGGAACTACATCCGTGGCGAGAAGTTCAAACCCAGCCTGAACGGTTTCTGCGTCGCGAGCGAAGGACTGACACCGCGCGCAGGCAGCCAAGTGCTCGCGCGCCAACTGGTCGAGCGATCCCTCGATGATGTTTTCCTGCACGTCCTTGCAACGCATCTCGGCCTACCTCCTTCCCTGCATTCTCTGGAAATCCTCCAACATCCGTTTGCGCGCGCGATGGAGGCGAACCTTCACCGTGCCCACCTTCAATTCCATGATCTCCGCAATCTCTTCGACCGACATTCCATCCAGCTCTTTCAGCGCCATGACCATCCGATCTTCCTCCGGCGCGTGCGCCAGGAGCTTTGAAACCATGTCGCGCAATAGCGCCGCGCGTTCGGGGTCGGGCCCGCTTGCCCGAAAGGTTCTTGCCGGTGATTCGCCATCCTCTGGCGATCCGTCAAAGCTTTCGAGCCGGTTCTGCGTCCCACGCCGCGCTCGAAGATAATCATAGCAATGGTTGACGGCGATGCGCGAAAGCCAGGTCCCGAAAGACGCGGACTGATTGTAGCCCCGCATGGCCCGATATGCCTTGAGAAAAACCTCCTGACTCAGATCTTCGACCTGGTCGCGCTCGCCAGTGACACGAAAAATCAACGCAAACACACGCCGTTGGTAGCGCTCGACCAGCGCCCCGAAGGCTTCGCGGTTGCCCCGCTGCGCGAGTTCGATCCACTCCAGTTCCTGGGCGTCCCGTTCGGCTGGATTCTGCATGCGTCTCTTCCCAGAACGCCCTCTACTATAACTCGGACGAAGGAACGGTTCGCGGGGTTACATTTCTTTCCGTGAATTTAGCCGCATGGAGAGGCGATTTTGGTTGACCACAAAAAATACCGTGTGGAAAAATGGAAGAATGATCATAGGAACCAGACTCAGGACTCTTCGAGAGGACCGGAAACTTTCCCAGGGCGATATCGAGAAACGGACGGGTTTGCTGCGCTGCTATATTTCGCGGGTCGAAAACGGGCACACCGTCCCCTCTATCGAAACCCTTGAAAAGCTGGCTCCGGCCCTCGGGCTTCCGCTTTATCAGCTCTTATATGAGGGCAGTCAACCGCCGCCGCTCCCGGACCTTCGCAAGCGATCCAATTCAAAAGACCACAAACGAAGCAAGGAAGCCGCAAAGGAAGCTCGCTTCATTGAAAAAGTAAGGCGGCTGCTCTCCCGAGTCAAGAACCACCGCGACCGCGAGCTGGTGCTGCACATGGCGCAGAAGCTGGCAAGCCGGTAGTTCCATCCTCCTGTTTTCAGGTTCGAAGCGGCCGGGGTGCGCGGTGAGGCGCGGGCAGGGTAGAACTATTCCCACTCAATAGTGCCGGGGGGCTTGGACGTAATGTCCAGCACCACCCGGTTCACGCCTTTCACCTCGTTCACGATGCGGGTTGAAATCCTCTCGAGCAACGCGGCGGGCAATCGAGCCCAGTCGGCGGTCATGCCGTCTTCGGACTCGACGGCGCGCACGGCGATGGTTGAGGCGTAGGTCCGTGCATCCCCCATCACGCCGACGGTCGAGACCGGCAGCAGCACGGCAAACGATTGCCAGAGCTTGGTGTAGAGCCCCGCCGCGCGGACCTCTTCGACCACGATGGCATCAGCCTCGCGGACCATCTTGAGGCGTTCTTCGGTAACTTCTCCCAGGATTCTTACGGCCAACCCCGGCCCCGGGAACGGCTGGCGGTTAACCAGATCATCATCGAGTCCCAGTTCCCTGCCCACCACGCGCACCTCGTCTTTGAAAAGTTCGCGCAGCGGCTCGATCAGCTTGAATTGCAGGTCTTCGGGCAGCCCGCCGACGTTGTGATGGCTCTTGATCACGGCGGCCGGACCTTTCACGGAGACCGACTCAATGACGTCGGGATAAAGCGTTCCCTGCACTAGGAACTGGGGATTTCCCGCGCTGCGGGCCTCCTCTTCAAAGACCCGGATGAATTCTTCCCCGATAATCTTGCGTTTGCGCTCGGGATCAACCACGCCGCGCAATTTCTCGAGGAACCGCGCCGAGCGGTCTACCGCGCGCACGTTGAGATGAGCCTGCTCGCGGAGCTTGGAGGCCACCTTCTCAAATTCATTCTTGCGCAAAACGCCGTTGTCGACGAAAACGCAGATCAGCCGGTCACCGAGAGCTCGGCCGACCAGGGTTGCCGCAACGGCTGAATCAACACCTCCCGAAAGAGCGCAGAGCGCCGTGCCGTTCCCCACCTCAGCACGAACTCGCTCCACGGTCTCATCGATGAACGAGCGCGGAAACCAGTTGGGCTGGATTTGGCAGATCATGTGCACAAAATTCTTCAAAATGTCCGCACCATGATCCGTGTGGCGCACCTCGGGATGGAACTCCACCGCGTACATGCGGGTTTGGGAGTTCTCAATGACGGAGATGGCGTTTTCGGTCTTTCCGGTAGTCTTGAAACCCGGCGGGACAGCGACAACATGATCGCCGTGACTGTTCCAGATGCGCAACGGGGTTGGGATACCCTTCAGCAATTCTGTCTCACCTGCGATGTCAAGTTGCGCAAAACCATACTCACGCCGCGCCGCCGGCTCCACCTTGCCGCCCAGCTTGTACGACATCCACTGCAGCCCGTAACAGATTCCCAGGACCGGTAAACCCATTTCGATCACCCGTGTGTCGCAGACGGGAGACGCCGGGTCGTAGACGGACGAAGGGCCGCCGGAAAGAATCAGTGCCTGGGGTTTCATGGCGGCGAGCTTCGCGTGCTCAATGTTGCATGGGACGATGACGGAATAGACGTGCATCTCCCGGATGCGCCGCGCAATCAACTGTGTCAACTGCGAGCCGAAATCGAGGACGATAACGGGGAGGGGTTGGTCCATTTTCCCTTGTAGGGGCGGCCTTCCCGGTCGCCCGCGATGAGCGAGCATAACGCCCGCCCCTACTTCACAACAATATTGACGAGTTTCTTCGGCACGACAATCACTTTCACAATCTGCTTGCCGTTGGCGAGGGCTGCCACTTTATCTTCGGCGAGCGCCCGGCGACGAATCACTTCCTCCGCCGCGCCGGCGGGGACGCGGACGCGCGCACGCAGCTTGCCGTTCACTTGCACGGGAATTTCCAGTTCTTCTTCCGCCGCGAGCTCTGAATCATAGGCCGGCCAGGGAGTCCGAAGCAGCGGCTGATCGTGCCCGAGCGCTTCCCAGAGCTCATCGGCGATGTGAGGCGCAAACAGCGAGAGCATCGCGAGGAGCGACTCCAAGGAGGCCTTCAAAATCTCCGGCCGGATCTTCCCTTCCACGACAGCGCCTTCGAGCTCACTGATCTCGTTGACGAGCTCCATCATCATGGCGATGTCGGTGTTGTAATGCCAGCGCTCCTCCATATCGGCGGTCACGTGGCGCAGGGTTTGATGCGCTTTGCGCAGCAGCCGGCGTTCTTCGGCAGTGAGCGAACTTGAGCTGTCTTTCGAGCTCCAAGTGTTCACCTTACGCAGCCGCTCTATGTATTTTCCCGCCAAGCGGTAAACCCGGCTCAAGAAGCGCCAGGCGCCCTCGATGGCCGATTCGCTCCAGTCGAAGTCTTTCTCGGGCGGGGCCGCGAACATCACGTAGAGCCGCACTGTGTCAGCCCCGTATTGGGCGCACATTTCGGTCGGATCGACCACGTTGCCTTTCGACTTGGACATGGCCGTCCCGCCTTTGAGGACCATGCCTTGCGTGAAAAGACGCGCCACGGGTTCCGGGAAATCCACCAGGCCGATGTCCTGCATGACTTTGCTGAAAAACCGCATGTAGATCAGGTGCAGAATGGCGTGCGTAATCCCGCCGATGTACTGGTCCACAGGAAACCAGTATTTAACCGCCTTGCCATCAATGGCCGAGGACGCGATCTTGGGGTCGGTGTAACGATAGAAATACCAAGCCGAATCAATAAACGTATCCATCGTGTCGGTCTCGCGCCGTGCTGCCCCGCCGCACCGGGGGCACTTGGTCTGGACGAACTCCGGCACCTCGCCGAGTGGCGACTGTCCCGTGCCCGTCAGTTTGACGTCGGGCGGCAGAATCACCGGCAGGTCCTTCTCCGCCACGGGGACGATTCCGCAGGCGTCGCAATAAACGATCGGGATCGGCGTGCCCCAGTACCGTTGGCGGGAGATGCCCCAATCTTTGATGCGGTACTGCACCGTCCCCTTCCCGAAGCCCTTCGCTTCCGCGTCGCGGGTCATGCGTTCGATGGCTTGCTCGGAAGTGAGCCCTGTGTACGCGCCCGACTCGACAAGTCTGCCGTAATCCACATAAGCCGCGTCGAGCATCTCCGGCAACGAGCCCTCGAGCGGCACAATGACGGTCGTGATGGGAAGGCCGTAGGCCGTGCAGAACTCGAAGTCGCGCTGGTCGTGTGCGGGAACGGCCATCACCACGCCCGAGCCATATTCCATCAGCACGAAATTGGCGAGCCAAACCGGCACGAACTGGCCATTGTAGGGATTCCGGGCCTTGAAGCCCGTATCAATGCCGACCTTTTCCAGGTTCACTTCGAAGCGCGCCCGTACCGCAGAGGCTTTGACACGTTCGGCTTCGGCGCGAAGATTTTCGGACGATTGGGAGTTCGCGATCAGCTTTTCGACAATGGGGTGCTCTGGGGCGATGAACACCGCAGTGCAGCCAAATATGGTGTCCACGCGGGTCGTGAAAACCTGCAGCGGCTCGCCCAGCGCGTCCAGTCGGAAATCCACAAAGGTACCGAGCGACTTCCCGATCCAGTTTTGTTGCATGGTCAGCACGCGGTCAGGCCAACGGACGAGGTGTTGCATGTCGTCCAGCAGTCGCTCGGCGTAGGCCGTGATCTTGAGAAACCACTGATCGAGTTCCCGCTCAATCGCCGGCGTGTCCTCGTGCCGCCAGCAAAAGCCGTTGGCGACTTGTTCGTTCGCCAGGACGGTTTCACACTTCGGGCACCAGTTCACACGGCTCTTCTTGCGGTACGCCAGGCCGCGCTCGAACATCTTGAGGAAAAACCATTGATTCCAGCGATAGTACTCTGGGACGCAGGTTGCCATTTCCCGGCGCCAGTCGTAACTCACGCCTAGACGCTTGAGCTGTGTACGCATCACCTCGATGTTGCTGAAAGTCCATTCCGTCGGATGGCGGCCGTGCTTGATGGCGGCATTTTCAGCCGGCAGGCCGAAGGCGTCCCAGCCGATGGGATGAAGCACGTTGTAGCCCTTCATCCACATGTAACGCGCCAGCGCGTCGCCGAGCGTGTAGTTGCGAACGTGGCCCATGTGCAGCGCGCCGGAGGGATACGGAAGCATCTCCAGCACGTAGTATTTCTTCCGCGCCGGATCTTCATTCGCATCAAAAAGCTTCAGCTCATCCCAGCGCTTCTGCCACTTCTGCTCGATTTCCTGAGGGTTGTAAGCTAATTCCACAATTTCCTGCTGTCCGATTATGTTGTCGGCCCATTTTGGAAATCAGAAACCCGCTCAAAATAAGCCAGTTTCGAGTTTCCAGTTTCAGCGGCTCCTCAAGAGCCGCCCAGTTTCCGCATCATCCGCAGATTGCGCTTGTCGTCGCCCGGCCGATCGATGGGCGTCTCGCAGATGAACGGAATCGAGCTCAGCTTCGGATGCCGGACGATCCTCCCGAAGGCCCGAGCGCCGATATAACCCTTGCCAACATGCTCGTGACGGTCAACCTGCGAACCGTAGCGCGTCTTCGAGTCGTTGGCGTGGATCACGTGCACGCGGCGGAGACCCACCGTGCTATCCAAATACTTTACTGTGGAATCGAGACCAGCATAAGTATGAATCGGATAACCGGCTTCAAAACAGTGCGCCGTGTCGATGCACGCGCCCATCGGCAGGTCAGCCTGGGCGCGGGCGATGATTTCTGCGACCTCCTCGAAAGTCCGGCCGACGACCGAGCCCTGCCCCGCCGTGTTCTCGATCAGGATCGTTAGGCCATCGAGTCGCAGGCCACTCGCAGCCTTCTTCAAGGACTCGGCGCATGTCTTGATGGCTTCGGCCACCGTGCCGCCCTTGGCGCTCCCCGGATGGGTCACCAGAAAATCCGCCCCGAGCGCCAGCGCCCTTTCGATTTCCCCGCGAAACGCCGCGATGGATTTCTCCCGCATAACCACGTCGCTCGCCGCGAGGTTAATCAAGTAGTTATCGTGAATCGCGACGGGGGCAAG
>JACQNR010000096.1 GCA_016202975.1 Acidobacteriota bacterium | reverse complement strand
TGGCCCAAGGCCGGCGAGTACAGCCGCCAGATGAGCCAGCACGCCGTGCACATGGTGCAGCGCAACGTCACGCCGCGCGGCGACAAGAATGGCGCGGACATCAACCTGGCGCTCGACGCCCTGGAGATGGCCTTCAATCGACCCTACATCAACGCCTTCGTGATCGTGGGCGGCGACAGCGACTTCATCGCGCTGGTGGAAAAGCTGAAGCAGTACGACAAGCGGGTGTTCGTGGTGGGCGGGCGCGCCTTCACCAGCAACATCATGCAGCGCAACTGCCACGAGTTTATCAGCTACGAAAACCTGATGCGCGGGCAGGAGCCTCCACGCCAGGCTCGCACCTCACGCGGGCATTCGCGCGTCGTCGCCGATATTCGACCGCTTTCGGCGGCGCTTCCGAATGTCCAACGCGCCCTCCAGATTCTGGAGGAGCGCGAGGTCTCGCCTCAGGTCGGGCTCCTCAAAAGCACCCTCATTCAGCTCGATCCGACGTTCAGCGAGCGCGACTACGGCGCCGGAACATTCCTGGAATTCATGCAGAAGATGGAGCGCGCCGGGCTGGTGCATCTGCGACGCACCGAACGCGGGCACCTTGTCGAAGCGGCCAATGGTGAGGGGGATTCGGCCGGCGCCACGGTCGCGCCGGCTGGGGAGTTTCCTCTGCCGGTGGAGGCTGTTGCGGGCCCCGTGGCTGCCACCGAAGCTGTTCCCGAGGCGACGGCCTCTGCCGCCACTACCGCCGAGGCCATGAATCTGCTTCGCAAAACCGTCTCGGAGGCCAGCCAGAAGGCTCCCAATAAGCCGCTCTACCTGCGACAGATCAGCCAGGCGCTGCGTGGCGTCGGCCTCGACTACGATTCACGCCGCCACGGCTTCCGCGCCATCCTCGACCTGCTCCACGAAGCGCAGCGCGAGGGCGTCCTTCGTTTGCATCGCGACCACAGGGGTACGTGGCGCGTGTTCCCGCTGGCCAAGGCGCCCGCGACCGCCGCCATCACGGCAGAGTCGGATGATCTCACCAGCGTCGTATCCGAAGTCATTTCCGAGCCTGCTGAGGTCACGGAAGAAGCGCCTTTGACCGCGGAAGCCCTCCCGCGCCCAGAGGAGAGCGGTCCTCCCATGCATTCGGAAGCGCCCGAGCTCATCGTCGATACGGAACCAGCCCCACCCAAACCCAAAGTTCGCAAATCTCGTCCCCGCGCCGGCACCAAGGGCGGTTCACGCAAACCCGCCGTTCGGCGTAAATCGAATCGCGCAGCGAGCGATTGAGTTGTGGTAGCAGAGGGGGGCTTAGCGCTGCCGTGGCGCCAGACATACTGGCAACCGTCTGTTAGGGCGCAAATCACCGCCTACGGGTGGAAATACGGGCGGCTAGCGCCAAAGACTTGGGAAGGGTGAATACCTGAAAGGTTTCGCAAAACGCCGGAATCGGGTCTCCTCGATTGCGCACAACATGAAGTTTGGCTGCGCCACCCATCAAGCAAGTAGTCACGAGCGCCTCGTCATACGACCCTCAAATCCTTCGGCCCTCATTTTCGCGATCGAGGCGTGGAATTCGAAGCCTTCGAATACTGAGGTGCTTTGGCGTGGTTTTTGTCATAGCCGAGAAGCACCAACACACACCAGATCACAAGCAACGCGGCTAAACCGCTGGTGAAATTCCCCATGCCAGCCTCCAATCTCTGCCGTTTTGGTATGCAAGTCTTAGACCAGACATTGATCCGATTGGGGAAGCCAAGTCCCTTCAATGAATTATTGAATTGAGCGGATAACGCTGCGAAATCCGAAACGCATTCGATTCTTCGATGGCCATGTAGAAATTGCGTAGGTGGCTGGTCCATCCTGCATCCCGGGGTATACGCAGAGATTATTTTGGGGCGGGTGCAACCACCTTCATGTAATCGCGCAGAAGCAGGAATTGGTATCCGTGCTGTTTGAGCTCCGGAATAAGCGTCCCGAGGGCGGTTGTCGACAGCGGCAGTTCGTGAAAAACCAGAATGTGCGTGTAGACGCCTTTGCGCTCGCGCTGCTCTAACCTCTCTAAAACGTATTTGCGCAAAGTCTCGATTGGCAATTTCGATTCGGGCAAATTTGTGAAGATGTAGTCCTGAGTGTCCACGTCCTCGCGCGCGGGGGGCTCCTTCGTCTTGCCGATGGACTTCATCATGACGGAGTATCCGCGCGCCTCAATCCGCTCGCGCAGTTCGGGCCAGATATCCCAGTCCGGCGGGCGCACGTAACGCGGCCGCTCGCCCGTGACCGATTGAATAATCCGTGATGCCCGGTCGATGTCATTCAAGGTCCATTCCTCGCCATAGCGCTCTTTCATGCGAGAAAACGGTCCGTGGCCGTAGGTGTGGTTTTCGATTTCGTGCCCGCGGCGGTGTTCTTCCTCGACAGCCTCGCGGCAATTGATGCCCACGTCAATTTTCCGGCAATAATCGTTCGCGGCGTCCGCCAGGCGGAAACCCAGCACGAAGAAGGTCGCCTTGACCTTCTCTCGGTCGAGCAGGTCAAGCAGTCCGGGCGCGGGCCCGCCCTCCTCGGACTTCCGGCCGACGAGCACGTAGGGCCTCGGGCCGTCGTCAAACGTCAACGCAATCAGCTTGCGAGGCGTCAGACTGGACGCCCCTTGTGCCTGCGCCCCCTCGGTGTTAGCTCCTGTTCTGGCGGAGGAATTGAGAAAGGCAAGCGCTACTGCGGCCAGACAGATGATACGCGCTCCAAAAACATGCCCAACCCTGCTCGTTTCAGTTTCCATGGAGGGAAATTACTTCTCCGCAGCGTACTGTGTGTAGACTTCGGCAACTCGAGCCGCGCGCGCGTTGCCCCCGTGGATCAGCACGCGGTAACGAAATGTCAGCGCGCCGCCGCGCACTAAGCCGGGTGAGACAATCACCAGGTAGAGCGCGACAGCCACAAGTATTGAACGCGGCCGGATCATGGCCTTCCCCCCGAAAAGTTCAACGCGAGTTTTATCGTTCCCGATAGTTACCCCCATGGACGCGGCTGCTAGGGGTGCCGCCCGCGGGGTCAGCGCTACGACACTTTCAGAACGCCGGCGCCGCGGATCTGGCTTTTCTTGAGAGCGCGGAGCGCGTCGTTCGCCCGGTCGAGGGGAAACGTCTCAATTTCCGTACGCACGGGGATCTGGGCTGCCAGCTGCAGAAACTCGCGCGCGTCCTCGCGCGTGGCGTTGGCGACGCTGCGGATGATTCGCTCATGATAGAGCAGCCGGTCGTAGTCGATGGGGGGAATGGGCGTCATGGTGATGTCGGCGAGCGAGACCGTTCCGCCCTTGCGCAAGACACGCAGCGCATCCAGAACCAGCGATCCGACCGGCGCGAAAATGACGGCCGCATCGAGTTTCTCCGGCGGCGTTTCCTCGGCTCCCCCGACCCAGGCTGCTCCCATCCTGCGGGCAAGTTTTCGATGTCCCTCGCCGCGAGTGAAGACATAGACTTCGCAGCCGCCATGCCGAGCCACCTGAAGGATGATGTGCGCTGACGCGCCGAATCCATACAGTCCCACCCGATCGCCGGGTCGGGCACCGCTCAATCGAAATGAGCGATAGCCGACAATCCCAGCGCAAAGCAATGGCGCAACTTCCAGGTCCGAGAAATTGGCCGGCAACGGGTAGGCGAAAGTTTCGGGGACTATCATCGCCTCGGCGTATCCACCGTCCGCGTCCCAGCCCGTAAAGCGGCCGCGCTCGCAGAGATTTTCGAGGCCTTTGCGGCAGTAAGCACATTCCCCGCAGGTCGAATAGACCCATGCGACGCCCACACGGTCGCCTTCGCGAATCTGTTTGACGCCCCCTCCCGTGGCATCGATCACACCCACGATCTGATGGCCGGGCACCACGGGTGATTTGTGCAGTTTGAGATCGCCTTCCGTAATGTGCAGATCCGTGCGGCAGATTCCGCAGGCGCGCACGCGCACGCGAACTTCCCCCTCTCCGGGGGCAGGCACCGGGATATCCGCCAGCTGGAGCGGGTTCTCCTCCGCTGATGCTTGCTTCTTGAGCATCATCGCGCGCATGGGCGTCTGAGAGTTTACCTGAGTGTCCGTGGGCGCTCAACCCGCCCGGTCTGAACTTCAAAACTCGCCGCGACATGCACACTTGAGTCGTGGCACAATACCCGCATTGAATCTGCGGGATAATTCACGCCAGGGCGCGCGCGAGGACGAATTCCGGGCGACGTCCGGAGAAAAGGTGGGATTATGAAACGCTGGGTCGTGACTCTTTTCGTTTCGATGCTTTGTGTTCTTCCGCTCGGGGCGCAGGAGAAAGAGGGCGAGCGGATGCAAAAGGCCGCGGATATCATCAACGAGGTGGTGGGAACGCCGGAGGGCATTTCGAAGAACTTGCTGGACAGAGCAGTTTGCGTTGGTGTGATCCCCTCCTTCAAAAAGGCGGCTTTGGGCATTGGCGGCGGCGGGGGCAAGGGAGCCATCATCTGCCGCCGTGGCGGGAACGGTCCGTGGGGCGGGCCGACGCTTTTCACAACCGGCGGGCCCAGCATCGGATTTCAACTCGGCGCGACGGCGACCGACCTTATTTTCCTGGTGATGAATCCCAAAGGCGCCGAGAATCTGGCGCGCTCGGGCGCGAAGCTGGGGGCCGACGCCTCTGTGGCTGCCGGTCCCAAGGGGCGCGAGGCTGAAGCGGCAACTGACTTGAGGATGGGAGCGGAAATTCTCAGCTACTCCCGCAGCAAAGGACTCTTTGCGGGAGTTTCACTGGAAGGAGCTGTAATCAAGCAGGACAGCAAGGGCAACCGGCGGATTTACGGCCGGGATATCGAGCCTAAAGAGATTCTACTGACCGGCGTCGCGGTGCCTGCCGCGGCACAGCCGCTGGCCAGCATGTTGAATAAGCTCTCGCCAAAGGGCGGGAAACCGTTCAAGACGAAATAGCGGCGCGGTTGCTGTGCACCCCTGGAGCAGGGGCGGATTGGTGCAACCCGGCCTGGCAGAACGACAAAGGCGCCGGCTGGTCCCGAGGGCGCAAACCTGAGTTGCCAAGGCGATATCGTTTGGGTCTATAGTTAAAGCATCTAGGGGGCCATAATGGACGCCCCGGATGTTCAGCTACTCCCCGGCAGGGGAGGCGCAAGATGAAGCGCACAGCCTTTTTCAGAGCGGCGACTCTGTCTCTCTTCCTGAGTGTTCTGCTCTCCGGCCACCAACCCTCAGAGAAAAAAACCGGACTGGATTTCGGTCAGCGCTACCTCGTCCTGGGCACTATACGCACCTCGACCATGCAAAAAGAGTTGCGACAGGTGGCGGCTGCCGGCTACCGAGTCCTCGCGGGCTGGTTAAGGGATGATGAACTTGTCATGCTTCTGGAGAAGGTAACTGCACCCCCCAACACCTATGAGTACTTGTTGCTCGCCACGCTGAGGTCTTCCACCATGCAGAAAGAAGTGCGGGAAGCCGGAGCGCGCGGCTTTCGCCTCCTCCCACATATCATGCTCCACTACACCACCGAGGCGGAGGACGGAGGGGAAATGGTGCTGGTAATGGAGAAAGCGCCGGCCTCTTCGAACCGCTACGATTACCTGTTTCTGACTGACGGGACTCGATTTGTGACTATCCCCTCTACGGGTGCGCTTGATGCGGTATCGAAAAAGAGAGAAAACCTCAGAGCGTTCCCGAACGGTTACGCCATTGTGGGGATAATGCCTGGCCGCGGGAACGTTTTGATTGCGGAGAAGCCCGCTCAGCCGGATGCTGACGTGTTTCAGAACCGGGCCGAATATTTGTTACTTAAAACGGGGAACGGTTCTGACTCGGAGGAAGAGCTGGCCGACGCGGGGGAGCGAGGGTTCGATGTAGTGGGAGCCAGCCACACCGAAGATA
>JACQNR010000095.1 GCA_016202975.1 Acidobacteriota bacterium | reverse complement strand
GCGAACCGGCACGCTCTGACTGCCACGCCTGAAGCTCCCACCCCAACTTCGACTTGATCGCAACCGTCGCGGAGATTGAACCCGCCACGCCGGGCTTTCGCGAAGTCCTAATTGAGCCGCACCTGGGGCCGCTAACGCGAGTCGACGCCTCGATGCCGCACCCTCTGGGCGATATCAGCGTCTCCTACCGGGGCGACGGGGATCGCCTTAGCGCCGACGTGACCCTGCCCGAGGGTCTCGCGGGAACCTTCGCCTGGAACGGTGATGAACGGTCCCTTCACTCCGGCAGCCAGCACCTCCAATTGTCCGCCTCCGGCAATTCCGAATGACGTGAATCGGCAGAGCAATACGTAGACTCCTCATTACAGGGTCGGTGTCAGTCTCCGGTTGACGGAGCGCACGATTGGCGACATACTCTCGGCATGTTCTTCGTGGGGAGTACAATCCCGCTGAATACTTGGAGTTGCTTTTTCTTGTTCACGGTGCTCGCTCCGATCGCGTTCTCACCCGTTGCCCGCCGGACGTTAAGACAATTCGGGTCGTCGCTCCACCACCGTCCCTTCGCAGTGCCGCCAACGGCGGCGCGATCGCTCGCTTGCTTACTTGCGCGGTGTGCACGCGCCGTCGAAAGGAGAAACCTTTCCGTCCTCGCCATCGAATGCCAACGCCTCTGCTAGAGACTCCCTGACCTCACAGCACCCAAGTGAGAAGCACGCAGGTGTCAAACCGAGCGTCCACTCACTGCGTCAGGGCTAGTCATTTCCTATCCACTGCGAGAGCGTATGCATTCGAACATCCTTGTCGATATTGCGCTATGCATCATCACGGCGACGGTCTTTGCATTCATCGCCAAGTGGCTGCGGCAGCCGCTTCTGCTGGGCTATGTCCTCGCCGGAGTGGTGATTGGCTCTACGCAGGGATTCGGCTGGATCGCGGGCCCGGAGGAAATCGAGACCATCTCGGAGCTGGGCCTGATCCTGCTCCTGTTCATGATCGGCCTGGAAATCGACTTGAAGAAGCTCAGGAAGTCCGGGGCGGGAGTCATCGGCGCGGGCGTGGGCCAGTTTGTGATTTGCACCGGGCTGGGCCTGGGCTTCGCCCCGCTGCTGGGGTTCCATTTCGGGCCGGGAAGATTCGAGCCGCTCTATCTTGCCATCGGCGTTGCGCTCTCCAGCACGATGATCGTCGTCAAGCTGCTTTACGACAAGTTCGAGCTCGATACGCTGCCCGGGCGCGTCACGCTCAGTATCCTGGTGTTCCAGGACATCTGGGCCATCCTCTTTCTGGCCGTGCAACCCAATCTGCAGGACCCTTCGCCGGTGGTGCTGGTGGTGTCGCTCGCCAAGGGGGCAGGCCTGGTCGCTTTCGCGATGCTGGCCAGCCGCTACATTCTGCCGCTGCTCTTCCAGTCCATCGCCAAACTTCCCGAGCTGATGCTGATCGGCGCCCTGGCGTGGTGCTTCGCCGTCTCCATGATCGCGGCGTGGTTGGGGCTCTCGCGCGAGATGGGCGCGCTGATCGCGGGGGTCTCCATCTCGACCTTTCCCTACAGCCTGGATGTGATCGCCAAGGTCATCAGCCTTCGCGACTTCTTCATTACGCTGTTCTTCGTTACGCTGGGGGCCAAGGTGCCGCGGCCGACCGTGGACATCGTGCTGCTGGCGCTCGCGGGGTCGGGCTTCCTGATCGTTTCGCGCTTTCTCTCCGTGACGCCTATCTTATATTTCATGAAGTACGGCAACCGCGCCAGCTTCCTACCTGCGCTCAACCTTGCGCAGATCAGCGAATTCTCGCTGGTCATCTCCGCGCTGGGCGTGGGGCTCGGCCACATCGACGACCGCCTGCTCTCCGTCGTCCTCTTTATGCTGGTCATCACTTCGGTCCTATCCACCTACTGGATCATGTACAGCCACTCGATTTTCCTGGTGTTGAACCCCTGGATGAAGCGTCTGGGGATGCGCGACCTGGGTGAGGAAACCGCCGAAGACGCCGAGACACCCCACAAACCGATCGTCTTCCTGGGCTTCGCGCGCACGGCGAGCGCCCTGCTGCACGAACTCATCTCCCACGATGACGCGCTGGAGGAGCAGATTTCGGTCGTCGACTTCAACCCCCAGGTAAAGAAGGAACTGGACCGCCGCGGCATCCACTGCGTCTATGGGGACATCGGCCACGCCGACACTCTGCATCACGCTGGAATCCATCACGCCAAGGTTCTTATCAGCACCATTCCCGACAGCCTGCTGAAGGGAACCAGCAATGAGCGGCTGCTGCGTCAACTCAACCAGATGGCCCCGGAGGCGTGCGTCATCGTCACCTCGGAGACCCTCGCCGAAGCGAGCGAAATGTATCAGGAAGGCGCGGGGTTTGTTCTGGTTCCGCGCCTGATGGGTGCTCAGGAATTGCGTGATGCCGTTATCGCCGCGCTCAAAGGCGAATTGGAGGATATGCGCCGGGCCGCAGCCGTGGCACTCGAAACCCGGTCGGAGGTCCTGCCGTGAGCCAAATCGGCCAGCAGGAGCGTGCAGAGACCACGCGAACGGAGCACTGAGGGATTGCTTATGAATCCACTGCACATGACAATTGTCAGCACTGTGGTAGGCCGCCGGCGTCGATGCCCAGTGTCTGGGAAAGAGCAGGTTGTCGATCGCCTAACCCGAGAGGGCGGCTACGTCTGCAAAAAGTGTGGCCACCGCTTCAGTAAGAATGACCTGAAGACAATGCCTCATTCCCGGCATTAATCATCCCGGACATTGCAATATCAGGATCCAAGCTCGCACCTCCCCAACGCGGCACCTCTCAATTACCCATTGTCGCCGTACCAGTCATTTCAACCCCTTCATTGCCGCGCTCGAGAGGGATTTGGAGGGCATTCGGCGCACCGAGAGTTCTGTACTGGAAGCCTGGCCCAAGGCTCCGCCGTATTTCAAGTGGCCAAAGCCCCACATCATGTGCTGCTTCCATGGGCGAGCCGTATATAGAGGGGTGCCAAAAAGTCCTCCCCAAAACCCTGAATTCGCCGGTCTTCTTCGTAAAACAGCCCGATTTTGATTGCAATCGCATTGTATCTTCCCTATTATTGGGCGCAGAGGGGAGTTAGGCTTGGGAGAGGTTTGGTGCCTCATCCCGAGGAAGACTGAAAGTTCCATCCTTTGGTTTCTTGCCTGATCGCTCGCGTTTAGTATCTGACTGAACAACAAGAGAGCAACCCAAAGATCCGAGCCTCGTGCCGAGGACCCGGCCTCGCGCCAGGGAGTTGCCCCAAACAAACTTAAAGCCCTGGGCTCACTAGAGCCATGGGAAGAAGGATGTATCCATGCAACGAAGGCTCTTCATGCATCTTTTGGGACTACTGTTGCTGTTTGCCGGGATGTCCACTGCTCAAGCCACTACCACCTGTGTCTTTAACACTGCGGGCGGCGTCATGACGCTCACCGCAGACTGCACCACTGACTCTACCATCACGATCCCGAATGGCCTCACTCTGGACGGCCGTAATTACACGATCACGGCCGCCGATCCGGTGGGCGGACACTTCCTGGGCGCGGTGGTTAAGAACGAAGGCCCGATCGCCAATGTGGTGAATCTTCGGATCACCACAGCGGGGCTTTCCAACGCTTGTGAAGCCGGCGATAACGGATTGCGCGGTATCCTCTTCTCCGGAGTCTCGGGAACGATCTACGGGAATACCATTTCCAATCTCTACCGGGACGCGGGTGCCTGTCCGGAGGGATACGCCATCGAGGTCCGGAACTTCAATACCGGCGGCTTTGACCCCCCTGTGCAGACCGTGGAAATCACCAGCAACCGCGTTACCGGCTTCCAGAAAACCGGTATCGTCTGCGACGGCGTTGTGAGCTGCCTCGTCCGGTCGAACGTCGTGGGGGCTTCGGCCACTCAAGCTGAACAGCCTGTGAATGGCATTCAAATTGGATACGGTGCAGGTGCCGTGGTTGAGAATAACGACGTCGCCGGGAACTCCTGGGCAGGCGGCGATTATTACCTGGACCCCAGGGTTTCCACGGCCATCCTGCTTATCGACGCGGCGCCCGAAACCAGTGTCCGGCATAACAATTTGATGGAAGGCAATGCGGACATCGGGATCTACGTCTACACCGATGGGGCGATAATTGATAACAATCGCGTTTATGAAACCGGTGAGGACCTCAACAAGGCCCTCTGGGACTTCGGAATCTATGTCTTCAGCCAGGACCTTGATGCCGAGGTCATAACGACCAACACTATTACGATCAACAAGGTGCGAGGTTACCTGTTTCCCTATAATAGTCCGGAACTCACGACTCAGGATGGCGGGAATAATAAGGCCAATCCTTCTCCTGCACCCGCCAAGTAATCGAGGCGGACTTGTGTGATTGGGAAGATATACTCGCATGGGCACAACCTGCTGTGCCCATGATGGTTTTTGTCCGATCCGGGCGATGAACGTCCCGGGTCAGTGATTCACAGCTGGCGGGCGTCGGTGCCGTCCCTGGGGGGGTGCAAACCCCGCCAAATGTGGGCCTTAAGTCTCAATCCTCTTGACCTCGGTCGGCGTTTCGGAAACAATGAGAATCGCAGGTCCGACCTTTATGGGCACAGGCACTCCCCGGCCACCGCGTGGCGAACAGGAAGGAAGGTACGAAGTTGAGTGGACAACCATTTCGTATCGAACGATCGCCTTCTACACGATTCTGGTGTTGCTTGGGATTGGGCTCATCTTTTATCTCATTGCTCCCAAGTACATCAGCCAAAAAGGGCGCAGTTTAATCGGAATGATTTCCGCGGGTCTCGCCAAGACGGGCGCCGTGGAGACCACTTCCAGCAAGAGTGAGGCGCATTTCGTGAACCTCGACGGCACGGTCCGCGTGCGCAAGACCCAATCTGCCCAGTGGGTCCGCGCGGACTACAACACGAGCCTCGAAAAAGGCGACTACATTCAGACTGGCAGCGATGGTGTGGCGCGCATCATGTTCGCGGACGGCACCAATTACGTGCTCAAGCCCGATTCTCTGATCGTGGTCGAAGAAAACCGAGAAGACCCCGTGACCAAGGCCACTCGCATTTCGGTCCAGGTTTCGGCCGGGACGGTGGATCTGACCACGGGACGATTCGAAATCCCGGGTTCAACTTCGCGCGTATCTTTCGAAAACGCCGTGGCCAATCTGGCAGGGGAAAGCCGCGCCATGGTGCGCAATGATCCGGAGAACAATGTCCACCAATTTACGGTCAATCAAGGCGGCGCGGATGTAACGCGAGGATCCACCACGGTGCGCCTTGGACAGTACGATCAGGTTTCATTTGACCGCGAGAAGCCCGGCTTGCTTCGGCAAAAAGTCATCGCCCCGCCGACCCTGGTGAGCCCCCCCAATATGGACCTGACCATGTCGCCCGACCCTCGAAGCTCGGAGGTGGCGTTTTCCTGGGGGGTGGTCACCGGCGCCGAGTTCTACCGGTTGCAGGTCTCGCCCTCGGGCATGTTCTCGAACCTGGTACTCGACAAGAAGGTTGAGGGCCGCACCTCGGTAAAGGTTTCGGGGCTGGAGGAAGGCACATACTATTGGGCTGTCACATCCATCGACGCACAAGGCGTCGAGAGCCAGCCCAGTTTGGCCAACCGCTTTACTCTGGTTCGTCAGGTGGATTCCGGGGTGAAGGCGTTTCTGGAGGTCTCCAGCGTCGTCCAGCATGGAAGAGTTTTGGAAGTGACGGGACGGACCGAACCCGGCTCGACGGTGATCATCAACAACGAACAAGTCTTCTCCATGACAGCGGACGGAAACTTCCACCACTTCATGTCACAACCGGCCAGGAGCGGCGTGAACCAGATTACAGTCACCGCGCAAAACCGGAAGGGAGAATTGCACACCATCCGCAAAACGATCGTGGTCGAATGACGAAACCCGCCTCGCGATTTCCAGTTCGATCCAGTGGGAGCACGTAACCCTTGGGTATGAATCTACGCTCGCTCTTCAGCTTATTCTCGTCCGATCTGGCCATCGACCTGGGCACGGCGAATACGCTCGTCTACGCGCGCGGCAAAGGCATCGTCCTCAACGAGCCGTCGATTGTAGCCATCAACAAGGTTACCGGCGAAATCGAAGCCGTCGGCCGTGAAGCCAAAGAGATGCTCGGCCGCACGCCGGGCAACATCGTCGCCATCCGCCCGCTCAAAGACGGCGTGATCGCCGACTTCAAGGTCACGGAAAAGATGCTGAACAACTTTATCCAGAAGGCGCACAACCGGAAAATGTTCGTGCACCCGAGGATCGTGATTGGCGTCCCGTCGGAAATTACCCAGGTCGAAAAGCGCGCCGTCCAGGACTCCGCCATGCGCGCCAAGGCGAGCGAGGTCTACCTGGTTGAGCAGGCCATGATGGCCGCGATTGGCGCAGGACTGCCTATCACCGAGCCCTCCGGCAGCATGATCGTGGATATCGGCGGAGGAACGACGGATATCGCGGTGATTTCTCTCTCCGGGATCGTTTACAGCCGCTCCGTGCGCGTCGCCGGCAACGAGATGGACGAGGCAATTACCGCCTACCTGAAACGCAAGTACAACATGCTGGTGGGCGAGCGTACGGCCGAGCATATCAAGATGGAGCTTGGCTCCGCCTATCCCTTGGAGAAACCACTGACGATGGAAATCAAAGGCCGACACCTCCTGGAGGGTATTCCGAGGACGATCACCATCGACGACTCGGAAATTCGTGACGCCCTTTCTGAATGCGTGGCCACCATTGTCAACGCGATTCGCGTCGCGCTGGAAAGGACGCCGCCTGAACTTTCCGCCGATATTTCCGATCGCGGCATCGTCGTGACGGGTGGAGGCGCTCTGCTCAAAAATCTCGACAAACGCATTCGCGAAGAAACTGGCTTGCCCGTTTCGATCGCCGAAGACCCGCTGGCTTGCGTGGTGCTTGGAACCGGCCGGATGCTGGTCGATTTTGATCTCCTGAAACGCGTCGCGATTGAGTAGGCTGACTCACGTGTTCATTTCCACCACTGCCCTGCTCCCGCCCGATCGTCCCCCGGAGCGCGAAGCTCCGGAGAAATTGCAGATCTTTGTAGTTCGCCACAGCGCTTTCTTCATCTTGGTGGGCGTGCTGATCGCTCAATTGCTGCTACTCTCCGCGCAAATCACCCGCAATCAGAAAGTTCGACTGATCCAGGTTTGGGCCGTCGCGATTCTGGATCCGTTTGAGCGGTCGATTCATGCCGTGACCGGTTCGGCCGAGGGGACGTGGCGCAATTATCGCGGCCTGTTTGCCGCGCACGAGCAGAATCGGGAACTCAATATCCGGTTGACCAATGCGCGGGCGGAAATCCAACAGCTATCCGAACAGGCTTCGGAGACTCGACGCTTGCGAGAACTCCTGGAATTCAGGAATCGCCTCACCTTTGCAACGGTGGCGGCGGAAGTCATCGCCACCAGCCCCGGAGACGCCTCCCGGGCCGTCTTCATCGATAAACGCGAGGACGCCGCGATCGCCGCGGATGCCGCGGTCATCACGCTCGAGGGGGTTGTCGGGAAGGTCATCGCCGTCTTTCCCCGGACCTCCCAGGTTCTGCTGGTCACCGACACCTCAAGCGGCGTCGCCGCAGCCCTGAGCCAAAGTCGCGCGCAGGGCATTGTGAAGGGTACCGGCCAGAACTCGGTCGATCTTCAGTACGTGATGAAGGATATTCCGGTGGATGTCGGAGAAACCATCCTGACTTCCGGACTCGATCAGGTTTACCCCAAGGGTTTGGTGGTAGGTAAAGTCGCCCAAGTAAAGGATGGCAACATCTACAAGAGCATCAGGCTCAGGCCTGCCGTCCCTCTCGAGCGCCTCGAGTCCGTTCTCGTCGTCCAGAAGCCGCGCTCCCGGGAAATGCAGGCCCGCAGCGCTCCTGCACGACCGTAACCTTTGACCCGTCGCTGGCCCCAAAGAATTCAAAACTAGCCGCCAGCTTGGCTAGGTGACGCCTTCTTCCACAGGCCTTAAGATTCCCCTGCGCCTGCTACGTGTGCCAT